>CAZTVH010000297.1:0-2524 GCA_964616965.1 uncultured Bacteroidaceae bacterium
GCGAGGTCTTGCGTAACGAGCTGGAAAAGCCCTATATCCGCACCAACCTCAGCACACTGGCATTCTTCGAGCCCACCCTGCGTACCGACAGGGACGGCACGGTGAGTTACAGCTTCATCGCTCCCGACCTGCTGACGCAATGGAATGTGAAAGGACTGGCATGGACACAGGAGTTGGCCACCGGACAATTAGAACGCCAGCTTATCACCCGCAAGGAGTTGATGATTCAGCCCAACATGCCCCGCTTCCTCCGCGAGGGCGACACCGCAACTCTGCTCGCCAAGGTGATGAACCTCACCGACAGCGACCTCACGGTCACGGTGGACTTCTCTTTTGAAATTGAGAATGGAGAATTGAGAATGGAGAATTATCCGGGTGCGGCAGCCAATTCTCAATTCTCAATTTTTAATTCTCAATTAATTAAAGTTCCCGCCCAAGGCAATGCGTCGGTTTCGATCCCCGTCACTGTCCCTGTCGGTGGCACGGTGGCGACCTACAAGTTTGTGGCGAAGGCAACCAACCACAGCGACGGCGAACAAGGCCCCTTGCCTTTGCTCACCAACCGTCAGGCGGTCACGCAGTCGGTGTCGATGTATATGAACGGCAAAGGCAGCAAGCAATACACCATGAGCCTCCCCACCTCGACGACTGCGCAGCCCGTCAGATTCACCGTCGAGTACACTGCCAACCCCATTTGGCTTGCCATCCAGTCGCTGCCCTTTATGTCCGACTGTGCCAACCCCTCCAATATCTACCTCTTCAACAGCTACTATGTCAACACCATCGGCAAGACCATCGCCGACCAATACCCCGAACTGAAGCACAGTGCCGTGGGCGCCACCGAGCAGGAGAGTCCCCTTTTCCGCAACAACGACATCAGGCAGACCCTCCTCAGCGAGACACCCTGGCTCAGTGCCGGCACCAACGAGGCGGAACGGCTGAAACGCATAGCCAATTACTACGATGCCGATGCCCTGAAGCGACAGACCGACGATGCCATCGCTAAGTTGCAGAAGGCACAGCGCGCCGACGGCAGCTGGTCGTGGATGCCCGACGGCCGCTATGGCAGCACCTACGTCACCCAGTATATCTTGAAAGGCCTGGGCAGCCTCAATTCTCAATTCTCAATTCTCAATTCTCAATTTACCAAGCGGGCATTAGCATACGTCGACAAAGAGGCGTATAAGGATTACCTTGAATGGATGGAGTACCTCAAGAAACACCCCAACAGCCAGTGCAAGCCCATCATGCTCGACTACCTCTACACCCGCAGCTATTATGTCGGGCGTTCCTTTACGGGGAACACGAAACAGGCATTCGACTACTACTATGGCAACGCCAAGCAACGCTACTCCTCCTACACCTCACTCTACGACCAGGCCCTGCTGGCCCTCGTATTCCACCGCAACGGCGACAACAAGCTGGCACGCGAGATGGTCACACGCATCAAGCAGAAAGCCCTCTACAGCGACGAGATGGGCATGTACTGGCGCGACAACCGTGCGGGCTATTTCTACTACCAACGCCCTGTGGAGACGCAGGCACTGCTCATCGAGACCTTCCGCGAGGTGATGCCCGCCGACACCCTCTCTGTGGCACAGATGCAGCAGTGGCTCCTCAAGCAGAAACAGACCACCCGCTGGAGCTCCGACATCGCCACCCTCCGCGCCATCCAGTCATTGATGCCAGTTGAAAGTAAAAGCTATAAACTAAAAACTCAAATGGAAGATGCCGTTGTGGTCAGAGGGAAGAATTTGACTGACACACAGTGGGCTCCTGTAGTGGACGGCTCTGTGGGCGACCTGCGCAACACCTACCGCAATGACAGCCTTACGCGCCTCTCTGGCTCCAAGAGCATCTCTGCAACCATCGAGCGTCCCAACAAGGGCATCTCGTGGGGTGCCCTCTACTACCAGTACACCGAGCAGATGGACAAGGTGCCCGCCTCCGAGACAGGTATCACCCTGCGTCGCGAGCTCTACCGAGTCAACCCCGACGAGAGCCTTACCGCCGTTGATGACCAGCATACATTACATGTAGGCGACCGCTTTAGAATCCGTCTGTTCGTCAACTGCGACCGCAATCTGGAATATGTCGAGTTGAAAGCCTTCCGCGCCGCCTGCCTCGAACCCGTCAGCACAGCATCGGGCTGGGTATGGGGTAGCCTCCATTACTATGTGGCAGTCAACAACAGCCATGAGGCCATCTATATCGACCGCCTTGAGAAAGGCAAATACACCATCGATGCCGACTACTACGTCACCAACCCCGGCACCTTCACCCTTGCCCCCTCCGTGCTGCAATGCCTCTACGCCCCCGAATTCCGCGCCACCAGCTCCGGCCTGAGAATAATAGTGAAATAGATACGATAGATTCGATGGATATAATAGAATAGTCTATCCTTTCTATCATAGCCGGAATAGGATGTGTTGCCACTTTGTCAAAAGCTAGTCGGCAGTTGGGTGTGATTGCCAATTTTATGTTGATATTTTTTATCATCCCATTCGTGTTTGTTTGTATTTTG
>CAZTVH010000298.1:0-2513 GCA_964616965.1 uncultured Bacteroidaceae bacterium
TATCCCTCCTCCTGTTTTGCCATGAGAGATTTTTTGCGTATTTTTGCAGACTAAAACAATATTCGCCCAACAAATTGAAACAACTATATATGAAACATTTTTGCTATACATGTGCCTTGCTGTTGCTCATGCTGCCTGCCAGCCTCCAGTCCCAACCCCATACCACCAATGCCGAGGTGATGGACATGGCCGACCAGTTTGTCACCAACTACGACAGCCTGCTCAACAGCTACGTCATCAACAAATATGCTGCCTCCACGCGCCGCCACCGTGCCAATATCAACACCGATTATGCCTTCGACCAGATACCCGACAGCGTGATAGCGCATAGGCTGCACTCGCTCCACACCGTCATCCCCATGACCTTCAACTCCGAAGTGCGCTCATACATACGTATGTATCTCAACCGTATGCGTGGCCGTTTGGACGTGATGCTCACCCTGTCGGAATTCTACTATCCCATTTTCGAAGAGGCTTTGGCTCGCTACGACGTGCCTGAAGAGCTGAAGCACCTCACCATCGTCGAGTCGGCCATGAACCCCCTTGCCACCTCCCGAGTCGGCGCGGCAGGGCTGTGGCAGTTTATGTACACCACGGGCAAGAACTACGGCTTGGAAGTCAACTCCATCATCGACGAGCGGCGCGACACCTACAAGTCGTCCGATGCCGCCGCCCACTATATCCACGACCTCCACAAGGTCTTCGGTGACTGGCATCTGGCCATCGCCGCCTACAATTGCGGCCCCGGCAACATCAACAAAGCCATAGCCCGTTCGGGCGGCAAACGCGACTTCTGGCAAATATACCCCTATCTGCCTCGCGAGACGCGTGGCTACATCCCTGCCTTCATCGCGGCCACCTACATCATGAACTTCTACCCCGAACACGGCCTCCACCCCAAACGCGTCACCATCCCCCTCCGCACCGACACCATCATGGTCGAGCGCAACATGCTCTTCACCTACATCAGCCATTACACAGGCGTCGAAATTGACGAAATCCGCACTCTCAACCCCCAATACCGCGCAGACCTAATACCTGGCGAAGGCAACTCCTATCCCCTCTGCCTCCCAACCGATAAGATGGGCGACCTCATCCGCTGGGCCGACTCCATCTTCCTCGCCTCCGAAGACTCTCTCAGCCGCAAATCTGTCAGCGTCAAGCCTGCCTCTTCCGACCCCTCGCAATCTGCCGTCAGCCACCGCAATGGCCGCAATGGCAGCCAGTCGGGCTCCTACCACAAGGTGCGACGTGGCGAAACCCTCTCTTCCATCGCTGCCAAACATGGCACCACCATATCCAAAATCAAGAAACTTAATGGCCTCAAGTCCGACCGCATCCGCGAAGGGCAGAGGCTGAAGGTAAAATAAGCCCCACGCTATTATCAACACTCAATTCTTCGACTTACAATGAAACGCGTATTACTCACCATTTGGAAGATTGTCAAAAACAAATATGTCGCAGTGACGTTGGTTTTCCTCCTCTTCTTCCTTTTCTTAGGAGAAAACAACGTCCTCGTGACGCACAAGCTCAACCGCGACCTAGTTGAGCTCAATAAGGAGATAGACCTGCTAGAACACGACATCAAGCAGGACAGTGCCGAAGCCGTCTCGCTCATCGGCAACATCGATGCCCTCGAAACCTACGGGCGTGAACACTACTATATGAAACGCGACAATGAGGACATCTACATTATCAAGGATTAGCATCCCGCTGCTCGCCCTGCTGCTCTTCACCTCCTGCGAGGCGGTGAAAAACTTCCTCTCACGCGACTTGGAAGAAGAGGACTACTCCGTTGGCGAACTATATGTCGACGAGTATGTGTCCGAGGTACCCTATGTGCCCACCCCTACGGCTGAGGCCAAGGCCGCAGGGCGGGTGAATGCACTGGGAATAGAACGCGCCCCCGGCGACAACGAGCAGCTCTACGATGCCATCGAGGCATGGATGGGCACCCCATACAAGTATGGCGGCACCACTAAGGAGGGCGTGGACTGCTCTGCCTTTGTAGGACACATTGTCCGCGAGGTCTACCAGCGCCGGCTGCACCGTGTGGCAAACGACATGCAGCAAGATGTAACCCTGATTACCAAAAGCGAGCTGCGCGAAGGCGACATAGTCTTCTTCACCAACAGCAAGGGCCGTGTCTCACATGTGGGCATTTATCTCAAGGACGGCCTCTTCGCCCACTCCTCCACCTCGCGCGGCGTCATCATCAGCCGCCTCGACGACAGCTACTGGAGCAAGCACTTCTACAAAGGCGGAAGGATAAACTAACGGTAGCTCTACAGGCTTTTATTCCCAGCACGCATCGAATAGCCCAGTGTGCTACCCTCCGTTCCCCGTTTCATCTCTGCTCTTTATAGGCTCGTTTTCCGCTCCTTGGAGCGGAAAACGAGCCCTAAATCATTGGAAATAGATTGAATACAGTAGGGTACGACAAAAAACGGTACCGGTAGGAAAAAAAGTATGAAGTGGCTTGGAGCATTGTTGTGTGCACATTAGGATTTGTA
>CAZTVH010000299.1:0-2507 GCA_964616965.1 uncultured Bacteroidaceae bacterium
ATTATCGCCTTGCGACAAGCGAAGCGGTCCATACCGGCATACTGCATGCCCTTGTCGTTGAGCGTGCCGTTGTCGTTGAAGATATCGATTGACTCCAACCCATACTTCATGCCGAGGTTGTAGTCGTTGATATCGTGGGCAGGGGTAATCTTCAAGGCACCTGTGCCGAACTCGCGGTCCACATACTCGTCCATGATAATCTGCACCGAGCGTCCCACACCCGGCACCGTCACCCGCTTTCCCTTCAAGGCAGTGTAGCGCGGGTCTTCGGGATGCACACACACGGCGGTATCGCCCAGTATTGTCTCCGGACGCGTAGTAGCCACCACGATATACTGTCCCTTCTCGTCATGCTTGATACCCGACTCCTCCGGCAAGTCCGACACCTCGGAACCGTCCGACAGGTAATACTTCAAGTAAAACAGCTTGCCGTGGCTCTCCTTGTAAATCACCTCCTCGTCGCTGACGGCAGTCAGAGCCTTGGGGTCCCAGTTCACCATGCGCACTCCGCGATAGATGAGTCCCTTGTTGTAGAGGTCCACAAACACACGGATAACGCTCTCATATCGCACCTCGTCCATTGTGAAGGCAGTACGGTCCCAGTCGCACGAGGCACCCAATTTCCTCAACTGCTGCAGGATGATGCCTCCATACTTCTCTTTCCATTCCCACGCATACTCCAAGAACTGGTCACGGCTCAGGTCGCGCTTCTCGATGCCACGCTCTTTGAGCATCGCCACCACCTTCGCTTCGGTGGAGATGCTGGCATGGTCGGTACCCGGTACCCAGCAGGCGTTAAAGCCCAGCATTCGGGCACGGCGTATCAGCACATCCTGAATGGTGTTGTTCAGCATGTGGCCCATGTGCAGCACGCCCGTCACGTTGGGCGGCGGGATGACTATAGTATAAGCCTTGCGGTTATCGGGTTCGGAATGAAAGAGTTTTTTCTCCAGCCAAAAAGAGTACCATTTCTCTTCTACAATATGGGGATCGTATTTCGGTGCAATAGACATTTAAAATGATATTAAAAGTTAAGAATTGAATTGAGAATTGAAAACTGAGAAAAGCCTGACGCGGCAGCCAATTCTCAATTCTCAATTCTCAATTTTCAATTAGGTTCAGACTTCCCAAGTGTCGCCGGAGTTCAGCAGGTCGTCAACGCATTTGTACTTGCTGTTGGCCATGCACTCGTCCATCTGGTCTTCGTACAACTGTGTATATGAAGGCTTCTTGATATTGCGGATGATTCCCAGTGCCACAGGCATGTCGCCGCCCATGTGGGCGAGCATCATGTGGATGCAGGTATCCTCAATAGTCTCGTCGTGAACCATGATGTCGTCGATAGTGACACCATTCTCGCCGATAGTGACCACTTCGAGTTGGCGTCCGTTGAAACGGAGCCCCTTATTCTTCTCCTTGCCAAAAATCATGGGTTTGCCATGTTCGAGGACGATAGTACGGTCGTCGCGCACAGCTCTGTCAGTAATGGTGGCATGGGCCTTGTCGTTAAATATCACGCAGTTCTGCAGCACTTCAATCACTGAGGTACCATCATGTTCTGCGGCACGCACCATCACCTCAGTGGTCAGTGCGGGGACACAGTCGAGCGTACGGGCAAAGAAAGTACCCTGCGCACCCATCACCAACTCACCGGGATTGAACGGATAGTCGATGGTGCCAAATGGCGAAGTCTTGGTCACCTGACCAAACTTGGTGGTAGGGCTGTATTGTCCTTTAGTCAGACCGTAAATCTCGTTATTAAAGATGGTGATGTCCAAATCCTGATTACGTCGGATGGCATGGATGAGGTGGTTGCCACCAATGGCCATACTGTCGCCGTCGCCCATGCTCACCCACACACTCAGTGCAGGGTTAGCAAGCTTCACACCCGTGGCGATGGCACAGGCACGTCCGTGAATGCCATGAAAACCGTATGTGTCCACATAATAAGGAATACGTGAAGAGCATCCAATGCCTGATACCATGCAGATATTCTCCTTCTTGTCGTGCAGTCTGGGGAAGGCAGTCAACAGAGAAGAGAGAATAGCGTGGTCGCCACACCCGGGACACCATTTCACCATCTGGTCGCTGGTAAAATCTATTTTTGTATATTCAGCGTCTGTTTTGGGGACGAAATGTCTTTCCATATCATTAAATTTATAAAGGTCGTTAAATGTGTTATTTCTCAAGAAGGCTCTTGAAATGATCCTTCAACTCAGACACCTCGAAGGGCAGACCCATAATCTTGTTGTACTGATGCATGGGGCAGTCGGGGAATTGGGTACGCAGGTAGCCGAGGAACTGGCCGTTGTTCAACTCGCAAACCACAATCTTCTTGTACTTGCGCAGTATGTCGCCAGTGTTCTTAGGCAGCGGGCAGATATAGTTGAAATGGGTGTAGGCCACCTTCTTGCCTTCGTTGTTCATCTCCTCGACGGCGAGGGTGAGAGCGCCGGCGGTGCCGCCCCAACCGATGACGAGCAGGTCGGCGTCGGGGTTGCCCTTCA
>CAZTVH010000300.1:0-2497 GCA_964616965.1 uncultured Bacteroidaceae bacterium
CGGATCTGACTAGTACAAAGCAGGTTGTGTCGATGTTGAATTGGTATAGGCTTTGGCCAATGGCGGTCGGCATCTCTCCCTTGTAGGGCTTGAGGGGGTCGGTGCTTTTGATAAGCCCTTTTCTTTGCATGAAATGGGTGGCGGCTGTCAGGGCTGTCGGTTGGTCGACGGGGGCTGCCAAGGCAGAGATACTAAGGGCGATAAGGCTCAGTAGGACGATGGTGTGGCGCATAGTTACAAATTATTGTTATTCCCTTTAGTATATTATTTGTGTAAAAAATTGCGCACATGGTCGAAAACAATGCCGGCCCGTATGTCGAATGCTTCGCGTGAGGCGTAAGCGATGTGGGGTACGCATACGCAGTGGGGGGCTTTCAGTAGAGGGTGGTCGAGCGGCAGGGGAGGCTCCTGCTCGTACACGTCCACTGCGGCCCCGGCTATGGAGCCTGCATTCAGTGCTTCGGCCAAGGCGGGTATGTCGACCACGTTCCCTCTGGCCGTGTTGACTAGGATGGCACTCTTCTTCATTGTCGCAATGCGTTCGCGGCTGATGAGATGGTGGGTTTCGGCAGTCATGGGCAGGTGGAGTGTCACTATGTCGCTTTCGCGCATCAGCGTGTCTAGGTCGGTGTAGGTCGCGCCCAAGGCTGTGACATCGTCGTGTTTGCTGCGGTTGTAGGCGAGCACGCGGCAGCCGAAGGCGGTCAGCAGGCGTATGACCGCAGTGCCGATGGCGCCTGTGCCGACCACCCCGACGGTCTTGCCGTGGAGTTCGCGGCCTAGGAACAGGCCACGCCCTTCGCCTTGGCGGATGGTTCCGTCGAAATGGGTGATTTGCCTCAAGGTGTCGAGCATCAGCCCAATGGCCAGTTCGCTAACGGCTGTTGTGGAGTATCCGGCAGCGTTCTGCACCTCTATTTGGTGTGCCTTGCAGTAGTCTAAATCGATATGGTCCAGTCCTGTAAAAGCAACGGAGAGGTATTTCAGCCGCTGGCACTGCTCTAGCACTGCGGCAGGCAGTTTGATATTGGAGATGACGGCGATGTCCGCATCTTTCATGCGGTCAGCCAGTGTTGTGGCATCTTCCTTGCGGTCGAGGTGGTAGTGGAATGAATGGCCTTCTGATGCAAATTCGTTTTTGAGTTCTTCGAAATGCTCCTGGCTGATGCCGAGGGGCTCTACGCATACTATGTTCATCGTGTATTGTTGTTGTGTGGGGTTTTTAGCCCCCGGTTATTATTTCTTTTTTTTGACGCTGAAGCCAAATCCGCCCAAACGTTCGCCTAATCCGTAGTAGCGTCCGTGCGAGTAGGCGAGGGGTTTGGCATGGTTGAGCTGGAATGCGCCTGTACCCTTGTCGATGAGCCGTTCCTCAGCGTTGATGGCCACGACGTTGGCTAGGAACATGTCGTGGCTGCCCAACGGACGTATGTCCACCACTTGGCATTCGATGTTCAGTGGACTTTGGGCAATGAGTGGGGCTTTTACAATCTGACCCGGTTCGGGGGTGAGGTGCATGGTTTTGAACTTGTTGTAGTCTCGTCCGCTGCGAACGCCACACCAGTCGGTGGCTTCTGCCAACTCCTCGGTGGTGAGGTTGATGACGAATTCGCCCGTACGTTTGATAATGTCGTAGGAGTGTCGTTCGTGGCGTACCGATATATAGCACATGGGCGGGTCACTGCATACCGTGCCCGTCCATGCTATTGTAAGTATGTTGTAGTTCTCCGGCGTGTCGCCACAACTTACCATCACTGCTGGCAGTGGGTAAATCATCGTGCCCGGCTTGAAGGGAACTTTCATACTGGTTCAGTCTTTGAGTTTTTTCTCTAGTTCGTCAATCCAGAAGTTGAACTGTTTGTCGGTTTCGGCAAGGTTGGCAACCGTTTTGCAGGCGTGAAGCACGGTGGCGTGGTCCTTGTTGCCACACTGCAGTCCGATGATGGCGAGCGACGACTTGGTGAGTTTCTTGGCAAAATACATGGTCAGTTGACGTGCCTGCACTATTTCGCGTTTGCGGGTTTTTGACTGAATGCTGTCGATGGGGATGTTGAAATAGTCGCACACCACTTTCTGGATGTAGTCGATGGTCACTTCGCGGTTGGTGCTCTTCACAAACTTATCAACCATTTGGCGGGCAAGGTCGATGGTGATGTCGCGGTGGTTCAGCGACGACTGTGCCATCAGCGAAATCAAGGCTCCTTCCAGTTCGCGGACATTAGTATTGATATTGTACGCAATATATTCAATAACCTCGTCGGGCATTTCTACACCGTCGTTGTGCATCTTCTGCTTGAGGATGCTCATGCGGGTTTCCACGTCGGGGGGGAGTAGTTCGGCAGCCAACCCCCACTTTAGACGGGAGTTGAGGCGAGTTTCAAGGCCTTGCAATTCGCTGGGAGCCTTGTCGCAGGTGATGATAATCTGTTGGTTGGCCTGATGCAGCGTGTTGAATATGTGGAAGAAGGCATCCTGTGTCTTGACGGCTCGGTTGGCC
>CAZTVH010000301.1:0-2486 GCA_964616965.1 uncultured Bacteroidaceae bacterium
TGGACGGCAACGTCTGCCCGCTCGACAAGATTTACGAACTGGCACAGAAATACGATGCTATGGTCATGGTCGACGAAAGCCACTCCGCCGGTGTTGTCGGTAAGACTGGCCGCGGTGTCACCGAGCGTTACAACCTCCGTGGCAAGATTGAAATCCTCACTGGTACCCTCGGCAAAGCCTTCGGCGGTGCTATGGGCGGTTTCACCACGGGTAAGAAAGAGATTATCGACATGCTCCGTCAGCGCAGCCGTCCCTACCTCTTCTCCAACAGCATGGCCCCTGGCCTTGTGGGTGCAGGCATCCGCATGTTCGAGATGATGAGCGAGACCAACACCCTGCAGGACAAGCTGCACGAGAACACCGACTACTTCCTCCGCCGCATGAAGGAAGAGGGCTTCGACTGCAAACCCTCCGAGAGTGCCATCTGCGCCGTTATGATTTACGACGCCGCCAAGAGCCAGCAGTATGCTGCCAAGATGCAGGAACAGGGCATCTTCGTCACCGGCTTCTACTATCCCGTCGTGCCGAAGGGTCAGGCTCGTATCCGCGTCCAAATCAGTGCCGCTCACGAGCATGAGCACCTTGACCAGTGCATCGAGGCCTTCAAGAAAGTCCGCAAGGAAATCGAAGGTTGCTAGTACAGGATGTTTAAGACATCTAATGACAAAAACCGCCTCAGTAATGAGGCGGTTTTTTGTCCCATCGTGTCTATGAAGAGTGGCTTACCCACTCATATCAGGTGGATGATGGTTGCGGCTGCGGCTGTAGTTCCGTACCCTGCCAGAATCAAACCGATTGCATAGGCCAGAACCTTTAACGCGATAACCCACCAGGGCGAACCCTTTTCGTCAGCGAGTACTTGCGAGATTTCTTCAAGTAGGGATTCTCGTTCTGAGTCTGCCACAACTCCCTTGTGTTCCATTGCCGATTTTGCTCTGTTGAGCAAGTCTTTAACATGGCTCTTCATAGGCTAGGCAGTTGCAATTACCATGTCAGTGTTTGGCACCAGAAACAGCTGCGACACCTTCCCGCCATAGCTTAGTATGGCCTCGATGCGCTTGGCTGCGGTTTGGTACTGTGTGAGCAAGGCATTGTTCACAAACAGGCTTTGGGTACTCACTAGTGTGCGTCCATTCCCCTTACGGCTGTGGACCCAGGTGATGCCGCCAACCACTGCACCGCTTGCGCCCAGTTTGCCGTCCACGGTGCTAAAACCGTTGGCAGGAACCAAATCCGACAGAAGAGTCTCCTCATCCATTTGATTGAGTGTCACCTCGTATGCCTGAGTCTCAACGTAAGGAATGCCAGTCACACTGTTCTGCTCCTGCGTTACAATGTAACAGCTAATCTGGTCGCCATGCACGAATTTCGGGTTGTTGTTCACCACTGCGTCGGAAAACTGTTTTAACGTAGTGTCGCCATCGATGACGAGGTTGCCGAGGGCGATGTTTGATACGGGAACATCCCCAGTGCCAGCTGTCACACTAATAGAAGGTAACGTACCCTTAGTCATCTGGTATGCAGCCACCACACAAGCTCCCTGCTTGGCCTCCTCCTTGGTGAGGTATACGGGTGTGCCATCGATGTTGACACTGATGAAGGCGTTGGCATCGCTCACCCTTGCGCCCTTGTCCTCAAACGAGGGACGCAGCGTGCCGCTGAACGAGGCCCACAAGTTCTGAATGTTGCGCCACCGCACTCTGCGTGCCTCTTGGGCAAACGAACGTGAAGGATTCTCCTTCTTTTCCACTTTCTGTTTGGCGATAGTGCTGCCGCCAACGCGTGAGTAAGTCCAGTCGCCAGCACTACCTTTCATTCTTGTTCCGATTCCAGTTAAAATAGCCATAGTACTTTGGTTCATCCCTGCTCCGCCCGGTCCTTAGTCGGGTTGTTAGTGGGGCAGGCATCCTTCATCGGGGTTGATACCGTTTCATTCAGGTTTCGCGCGCCAACCTTTCAAATCGTTACCATTTCCCTCCGAAAGACAATGCAAAAGTACAGACTTCTCTGCTGGCAATTACCGGTTCTTACCGATTCCTACTGAAACTTACCGATTCTTACCGCATCCTACCGTTCCCTACTGCATTTTACCGATTTACCTCTTCTTCAACATTGACAATTTACGTCCATCAGGCACTCTATTCAGCGATTTTTTCGTTTAAGAGGAGTTCTAATAATTGTCACGAAAGGGCAGACACAGATATGTCTGTAGGCATTGTCTACTCATTTTAAGATATGGCATAATTTGACATGAAAAAACAGCCTAAATTTTGTCCATTAGAGAGCAACGTCTCTACAGCAGCCTAAAATTTGTCCATTACACCAAAGAATGGCAGGGTGGGGGAGTCCTATTTTTGGCTATTGGGCATAATAAAAATGGTGTCTCTTGCGGTGAGGCTTGAGACACCATTGTTGTGTATCTGTTTATAGAAATGCGTGTTGCTATTCCATCCAGCCGAGGATGTCGCCTTTCTTGACCATCTGGC
>CAZTVH010000302.1:0-2483 GCA_964616965.1 uncultured Bacteroidaceae bacterium
AGCTTGACATCCAACATCCCCACACTTCATGCGGGGTTATTGAGAGTAAGGCTCTTCGAGCCTTTATCGTTACAACTTATTTTTTAACCATTACTATATTAGAGCAAAAAAATATTCTTAAGTATACTTCAGAAAAATTTCGTATTTTTGCAAAGTATACTTTAGAATGTTGTTATGGATAAGCAGCTCATTAAGAACATTATCGTAGAAAAACAGCAGCAAATCAGACAAGTCGAACTACTGCAACGGGCTGAATTGTTCGATGAAAAATCATGTTATGTGCTCATTGGTATCCGACGTGCCGGCAAGTCGTATACCCTATATCAAGATATTCAAGCAAAACTTTCATCAGAGAAGGCTAAGGTGGAGGATTTCCTCTATGTTAACTTTGAAGATGAACGGCTTGCGTCCATCCATGCCTACGAACTTGGGATGCTACTCGATGCCTATTGGGAGATGTACGACCAGAAGCATCCCTATATCTACCTTGACGAGATACAGAATATCGATGGGTGGGAAAAGTTTGCCCGTCGTCTTGCCGAAGAGAAACACCGAGTTATGATTACAGGCAGCAATGCCAAGATGCTCAGTCGTGAGATAGCCTCTAGTCTTGGTGGCAGCTACATCCAACGTAATATCTATCCCTTCTCATTTAAAGAGTATCTGGCTTATTGTAACGCTGAACTAAACCGAAACTGGGAGTTCAACCCTGAGACACGGCTGATGGTAGTCCGACGTTTTGCCGAGTATTTCCGACAGGGTGGCTTTGCCGAGTCGTTCGACAAAACCGACAAGCGGGAATGGCTCACTTCGCTGTATCAGAAAATACTGATGGGTGAAATTGTGGAGCGTAACAAGATTCGCAATCCTCGCATCTTTCGGCTATTGGCACGGAAGTTGGCGGATTGTGTAATGCAACCAACCACATTAAAACGACTAGAGCATATCATCAAGTCAACAGGCGACACCATCAGCCCTACCGTCTTGAAAGACTATCTTGATTATATGGAAGATGCCTTTCTCATCTTTTCTATTCCCAATCTTGCCTCACCGCTGTCCGAGCAGCAGACCATCGTGAAACGCTATTTTGCAGACAATGGCATCCTAGGTCTTTTCCTAATGGATGGGGAGACAAAGTTGTTGGAGAACCTTGTAGCGATTCATTTGCATAAGCAGTACACCAATACTACCGACGAATTACGATTGTTCTACTATAATAAGGGTGTTGAAGTAGACTTTTGTATTCCTGAGGCCAACACTGCTATTCAAGTATCGTACAGCCTTGATGACATCACTACATACGAACGTGAAGTGGGCGGATTGATAAGATTTTTAAAAGCCTACAAGCAATATCATGGGCTTATCGTATCATGGGACACTGAACGTCAGATAACCGAGGATGGCATCACTATTGATGTGGTGCCTGTGTGGAAATGGTTGTTGAAAGCAATATAGAATAGTTGCCGTACACAATATTCTTAAGTATACTTCAGAATAATTTCACATTTCTGCGAAGTATACTTCATAATAATCCCCTTTTTCTATCATTCCACCCTGGTCGTTATCATTTTTAACTTTTATTTCCATTTTTTTTCGTATCTTTGAAAGTTCAATTTTTGTGCCGAGAAATTAAGAAATTAGTAATAATCAATAATTTAAATCTTAAATATGAAAATATTAGTTCTCAATTGCGGCAGTTCGTCAATCAAATATCAGCTGATTGACATGGCCAACAACGCCGAAGTAATGGCTAAGGGTCTTTTGGAGCGTATCGGTTTAGAAATGGGTGAATTCACACACAAGTATCGTGGCGAAAAGCACTACGAGCAGCGTCCCATCCCCAACCACACCGAGGGTATCAAGATGGTTCTCGCCGCTTTGGTCGACCCTAAGATTGGCGTCATCAAGGACATCAACGAGGTGGGTGCCGTTGGTAACCGCGTAGCCCACGGTGGCGAAATCTTCAAGGACAGCGCCCTTGTCACCGACAAGGTCATCGAACAAATCAAGAGCCTCGAACACCTCGCTCCCCTCCACACCCCCGGCAACCTCGCCGGCATCTACGCCATGCGCGAAGTGCTGCCCAACGTGCCGCAGGCCGTCGTCTTCGACACCGCCTTCCACAGCACCCTCCCCCCCAAGTCGTTCCTCTATGGTCTGCCCTACGACTTCTATAAGAAATACGGCATCCGCCGCTACGGCTTCCACGGCACCAGCCACAAGTTCGTCGCCGAGAAGGCCGCTAAGATGATAGGCCGCGACTGGAACGACCTCAAGATTATCTCCTGCCACCTCGGCAGCGGTGCCTCCATTGCTGCTATCGACCACGGCAAGAGCTTCGACACCACAATGGGTATGACCGCCCTCGAGGGCCTTGTGATGGGCTCCCGCTGCGGTGATGTCGACCCCGGCGTGCTCCTCTACCTCATGGACCAGGGCATGACCTCCAAGGAACTCACCAAGGTGCTCTACAAGCAGAGCGG
>CAZTVH010000303.1:0-2452 GCA_964616965.1 uncultured Bacteroidaceae bacterium
CAACTTTTTTTGTAAAAAAACTCGCCTGCATGGTGCAGACGAGTTTTTTCAAAGTAGGCGTATTGCCAGAGTAGTCAGTTATTCTTTTACTACTTTTTGGATGCTTACACCGTTATTAGTTGTCACACGAACAACATATATGCCGCTAGCAAGAGTGCTGATGTCAATCTTGCCTCCATTGTTGCGGCTTAATACCGTACGACCGCTAGCATCGAACATTTGCACGGAGTGGATGCCTTCGCCTTCAACGGTAAGGGTGTTGCTTGCAGGAGTGGGGTAAACAGAGACCGAATTGTTTTCAACATTGTCGATGCCTTGTGTGCTTCCGGCAGGAACGATCATGATGTTGTCGAGAACTATGACATAGCCGTTGCCAGGATTGTCAAAGTGGCGGAAGGCGATGCGGAAGTTGCCGTTGACCGTGGCAGGAATCGTAACGACGCGCTGCACGAAGTCGGTCATGCTAGCATTGAGAGTTTCTTCAAACAGTTGGGTGTACTCCTCGTTTTCATTGAGGATGAATACTCCATAGTGGTCGCTTGGGTAATCAGTTGTAAACGGCATCACTTGCCAGCTTATTTCATAGTTGCCGTTGGTGGGCATGGTGATACTTGGACTAATGAGCCAGTTGTCGACAGTGACATCCTGAAGGAATATGCCAAGAAAATTAATGGCTGACATGGAAACGACTTGTCCGATGGGATTGCTCTCGAAAGCTTCTGCACTGGTGAACCATCCCATATCTTCAGTTTCCTTACTTACAGTTGTCCAACAACGCAAGCCATTAGAGAAGTCGGGAGTGTAGGGGAGGGTGATGCCGCCACAGTCAAAGACATTTACAGTCAGGGTGGCCGGTGCACTTGTACCGATGTGATTAGTGGCTGTTACGGAGACGGTGTGTAGAGAGGCTGTGGTGAAAGTGTGGGTGAGGATGGCACCGGTCTCGGAAACAGGGGTTCCATCAATAGTCCAGGCGAAGCTCTCAGCCAACGAACTATTGGCAATGAAAGTGGCTTCGTTGCCTGTACCTATCTCTTCAGGGCCATTAAGAGTGACAGTGGGAGCAGAGAGGGACTCAATGCTCAGATGGTCGATGTAGAAGTCGTATGCCCAGTCAGCATAGTAGTTGATGCACACATATTTGGTGCTAGCAGGTAGAACGAAGGCTACTTCTTGAACCTCTTCAGGTACAGTGTTTTCATAATCACCCAGCACTTCGGTAAATGAGTTGAAGTTGTCGTCGGTTGTCGATGCGAGCACTTTGAAAGACTCAGCCTCGCTTTCGGCATAATAGTAGAACTTAATCATGAATTCTCCATTAGAGGGGAGTTGGATTTCGGGAGTGATGAGGTATTGGTTGTAGTCGTCAGCATCATCATAGCTCGAGAAATGGAACATTTGGTTGCCTTCGATAGCATTCTCGGACTCTTCCACTCCAAAGGCGTTAGGGTTGTTGGGGTCGGCAACAACTTGTTTCCAGCAGGGAATCTCGCTTTCGAAATTCTCAACATAGGGGAAAGAAGTAATAGGGTTGCATTGTACAACATTGACAGTCAATGTGTCTCTACTTGTGCCACTTGCATTGGTAGCGGTGGCAATCACGGTGTATGTACCAGGGGTGTTCCATACAGCTGTCAAGGTGTTGTTTTCCTCATAGGAGTAGTCGGCAGTGACAGACCAGATCAATGTGCTGTTGGAGATACCGGTGGCGGTGTAGATAGCAGTGTCGCCACAACGGACGGTGCGAGGGCCAATAACGGTGACTTCAGGGGCTTCAACAGCGCCTACGCGAATGTCGTCGATGTCGAGATAGAACATGTCGGACACATTATGGTGACGGAAGGCAACGTTGATGGTCTGTCCAGCATAGGTGTTAAGGTTGATGGTTTTCTTCACCCATTCGCTAGTTGCAGTGCTTGAGAGTATGGCAGTGGTGGCAGTAAAATCGGCAATAGCGCGGCCAGTGGTGCTCACATAGACACTGTAGTATTCGGCGGGATAACTGGCGTCCTGTCCTTTTTCAAACCAAGAGAGAAAAATGTCGGAGGAGTCGTTAGGGATAACGAAGGTGGGCAGTATCATCCAGTTGTCCGGAGTCAGGGGTGCTTGAGAGTCGCCGTCGTATGAAGCAGAGACAATCACACCATCGCCACCGTGTGTTGAGAACCTGTCTTCAGAGGCGGTCATTCTTTCCCAGCAGAAGCCATCGTTGTCGTTGTCGACAAAAGTGAAGCCAATGATGGTATTGTTTTCAAAGCCTTCGCTCCAAGGGAAACTGGAGATGGTGTCGCCAGCACTTTTTGCGAGAGAAGAAGTTGTGGGTGTGTTAGTTTTGTGGTTTAACTTGACGTGATGGGTGCGGGCTTGTTTCCCTTCAGGAATGCGACGGATGCTTCCTTGGGCAAAGCTAGTGGATGCTAGAAGTAGCAAGGATGCTAAAAATGTAGTAAAT
>CAZTVH010000304.1:0-2451 GCA_964616965.1 uncultured Bacteroidaceae bacterium
TCTCGGCGTAGGTGAGCACCAGCGTCACCGCGTCGTCCCACGGCAGCTTGTTCTTAGGCGAATAGACAGCTATCTTCGGGGCCTTCTGCAGCTTCACCGCATCCATGTTCACCGACGGTTCGGCAATCTCGGAGAGGATGGCACTCGACTGCCCGTCGGCAATCACCTCGGCAGTCACGCCTCGCAGCCGGCACTCCTTCTCCAGCAGGTCGGCATACTTCATCATAAAGCTGCCCCCACGGTAGTTCAGCAGCCACGTCACCTCCACCTCGCGCTCCAATGCCCAATAGGCTATGCCATAGGCCTTCAGATGATTTTTCTGCACCTCGTCCATTGGCACCAGTAGATAGCTTGCGCGCATCGGCAGCGCCAGCAATAGCAGCAACAATATAGTCAGACACTTTTTCATGCAACGACTATTAACGCAAAAAGCATCCTATTATTGTACACCGCAACATTTTTCTTCACCCACGTCCCCACATCGCCAGTGGGGCAGCAGATGCCCCGTACGCCAGCCCACCTCAGCCGCGCGATGTCGGGCAGTACGGTCTCTCCCCCTTGTGGCTCCCTCGTTTATCCTATATTTATACTATAGTTATACTTTAGTTGTCCCATTACATATAGTATAACTAAGGTATAAATATAGAATAAGTATCGGATATATGGGGGAGGAAAAGAGACTTATGGGGCAGCGGACTGAGGCTGTCCCATGAGTCTCCTAAGAGGATTTATGGCGGAGGGGTGGGGAGGCTAGTTGCAGTATTTCAGCAGCAGCTCGGCGAGGCCTATTTTGTAGCCCGTGCTGTGGAAGAGGATGTTGCCACGGCTGTCGACGAAAGCCACGAGGGGATACTCATATTCCTCCAGCCCAAGGGCTTTGGCCACGGCGAGTTCCAGTGGGTCGTTCTCGCCAGAAGCAAGGGGCAGGATGTCGATGTTGCGCAGCTGGCGCAGGTCGGCATTGTCGGGGTCGGTGGTGGTGCAGTAGGTCATGCCGCCCCAGCGTTGGAATTCGGCGGCGTGCTGCAGCATCTCCTTGACGAGGTGCTTGGCGGGCTCGCGGTGAGGACCCATGAAGGCGAGTATGACGCCCTTGTCGTCGGCATATTCGGCAAGGGTGATGCCCTCCATCACCTCGGTGCCTGCGGGCAGGAGTATCACAGACTCTGCCCCCCGCTCGACCAGGGGACGGATGACGATTTCCTTGGTCACGTGTTCACCCTCTGCGACGGTGAAAAACTCGAGGCGGTTGAGCACCTCGCCATCGGGGTAGCGGCTGCCGGTGGAGAGGCAATAGGTGCCTGGCTCCAACGGGAGGGTGGCGGGGAAGGCCGCCATGCGGGGGTCCTCTTCGAAGTCGAAGGTGCGGAAGTCGCCGTTTTCGAGCTTTTGTAGGGTGAAGTGGGGGTAGTAGATGGGGGTGGCGGGCTCTTTGGCGTGGTAGGTGAGGGTCAATTGAGAATTTAGAATTGAGAATTGAGAATTATTGGTGGCAGATTCATCATTGAGGTCGGTCTTTTGCCAGATGGTGCCGTCCCAGACGTAGATGGTGTTGGTGGCGTTGTCGAGGTAGGCGGGGATGTCGAAGGCGCGGCAGGCGGCCACAAAGAAGATGTCGCGGCAGTGCGCGTCGGCATGGCGCAGGCGGAACACGCCCATCGGAGAGATGGGGCAGTTGTAGTAGTTGCCTGTGTCGTCCACCGCTATATTCTCAATCGTCCAATTTCTCAATGCCTCATAATCTTGCTTATACGCCTCTGGCTGCATTCTCGGCTTTAGATACGTCCTCCCATTATCGGACAAATCAACCCAGTTTGCAAAATCGGTCATTCCTTTTAACAACGGCTGCCGCCAGTCGCGAACCAGCTCGTTACTGATACGCGCAGGGAGAATGCCCTTCTTATATACATCATACGTGTAAAGGCGGCTGTATTCGGTGCCTTTATCGCGGTCCAGCCAGTCGAAAGTGGTCATTTGGGCTTGGAGGACATCGGCGGTAATGTCGCGCAGGTCTTTGTCGGAAAAGGATTTGAGGTAGTCGTAGATGTGTTCGCCACTGCGGAACGGGGCACCCCAGTGCTCAAAGAACTTATATATCTCGGCATAGTTGCCTTCGGACTTGTGGATGATTTCCCACACTTGGGCATCGGAGAACAAGTCCTGAGCCCAGAACCAGTCTTTGGGGAGATAGCTCTTGAAGTTGCCTTCGGTGGGGAAGGTGGCGGTATAGGCGTTGCGCAGGGAGTCCTCATACGCGAGGCGGCGGGCGTTGCGGGCCACGGCTTCGTCGGAGGGGGTGACTTTGGCGGTGCCGGGTGCGGGAGGCACGATGTCTAAATTGAGAATTGAGAATTGAGAATTGAGATTGTCGGACAGGGTCAAAGTGAGGGTGCTGTCTTGGCGGACATCTAGTTTGCTGAAGGCGTAGCGGGTGCCATCGGTGGCCCAGAC
>CAZTVH010000305.1:0-2450 GCA_964616965.1 uncultured Bacteroidaceae bacterium
AATATCGTGGGTGCCCCGCCTTGGTCGAACCCCACGTTCTGGGGCATGGTGCTGTTGAGCATCTGCTCGCTGGTCACGAAGTCCTTGTTCTCAAAGCGTGCATATTTGCCAACGAAGCGCAGGCGCACCTCCCCCACGCTTCCGCTACGGTGCTTGGCGATGATGATATCCGCCATGCCGGCAGTGGGGCCGTTGTCGTCTTCAATGCCGTAGTATTCGGGGCGGTAGATGAACATCACCAAGTCGGCATCCTGCTCGATAGCTCCCGACTCACGCAGGTCGCTCAGCATGGGTTTCTTGGTGCCGCCACGCGTCTCCACGGCACGACTCAGCTGCGACATGGCCAGCACCGGGATGCCCAGCTCCTTCGACAAGGCCTTCAACTGGCGGCTGATGGTGCTAATCTCCTGTTCGCGGTTGCCGTTGCGGCTCATCGCGTCGGTGCCTGCCGACATCAGCTGAAGGTAGTCGATAAACACCATCTGTATGTCGTGGTGCTGCTTCAGTCGGCGGCATTTGGCTCGCAACTCATAGATGGTCAGCTGCGGCGTGTCGTCGATAAATATCTTGGCATCGTTCAAGGCCTGTGTACGCGTCTCCAACTGCTGCCGCTCCCAGCCCTGCAGTTCGCCCTTCTTCAGCTTGTCGCCCGGTATCTGGGCTTCGCCCGAAATCAGGCGCATGGCCAATTCAACGCCCGTCATCTCCAACGAGAAGAACGCCACCGGCTTCTTAAAGTCTATGGCCATGTTGCGGGCCATGGTCAGCGCAAAGGCCGTCTTACCCATAGCCGGACGGGCGGCAAGAATAATCAGCGTGCCGGGATGGAACCCCGCCGTGATGCGGTCCAACTCCAGAAATCCACTAGGCACACCTGCCAGGCCGTCCTTATTTTCCGATGCCTCGTTGATCTGCTCGGTGGCGGCAAACACCAGGTCGCCTATGGGGTGGAAGTCTGTCTTGAAATTCTTGTCGTTGATGTCCATCAGCCGGCCCTCGGTCTTATCCAACAGGTCCACCACGTCGGTCGTCTCGTCGTAGGCGTTGGTGATGGTCTCGGTCGAGATGCGTATCAGTTCACGGCCTATATACTTCTCACTCAGCACACGCGAATAGTACTCTATGTGTGCCGCGCTCACCACATGGCTGGTCAGCTCGGCGATATGGTATGCACCCCCCGCCGCTTCCAACTCGCCGCTCTGCCGCAGCTGGTTGGTCACCGTCTTCATGTCCACAGGCTGGTTTTGCTCAAACAGCTTGTGTATGGCACGGAATATCACTTGGTGTTCGGGCTTGTAGAAATACTCCTCGTGCAGCAGCTCGATAGCCGTGTTCAGCGCGTTGGGGTCGAGCATCAGCGCACCCAGCACCGCCTCCTCCAAATCCACGGCCTGCGGCGGCTTATTGCCTCCGTTGATATTAAAGGCCTGTTCGTAAGACATTCGTTCCTTACGCCTTACGCTATTTTTAGGCATAGTTTCCATGCTACAAAGTTACACAAAAAAAATGTAACACCGAGATATTTTTTTCAACAGCCCCGCCACATCACTCTAGTTCGACAAGGAACAACCTCTGCACAACCCCTTTCAAAACTCAGCAAAACCAATTCTCAGGCTCGTGTTTTTCCCAGTGGGTCCACAGCCTCATTTTTCCATGCCTTCAGCCATCGCCCCCACTTCACACTGCTTTCTACGGCCTACAACCGTTTTGCACTTCTTGCGAACCCGTTCCCCGCTCCCTGTAGCGGAGATGTGGCGGAGAACGAGCAGAGATGGAGCGGGAACCAGAGGGAGTATATCTCAGACTGGTTACGGCCAGTAGGAAAAGCCTGCCGAACTATAAAAATAGCAGACTCACAGCCAAACGGCTGCGCCCGAAAATCCATTCTTGGTGATGAAGGGGGGTGTTTATCCGTGAAAGGCACCGCCTAAATGAATCCACTTTTGTCTCGCATAGACAACGACATGCCTGTGGTAAGTACCGAAGCATTCGCAGGCAGCCTCTTCTGTACAAATCTCGTTTGGCTGGTAATAATGAATGTGGGTCTCTCCCCGATAAATCTTTCCACCGCAGTAAGGGCATACCTGATACGGGTCACTCGACTCAGGAAGAAGATTTTCTGTTACAGTGGGAACCGAATCGTCCTCTTTATTACATGACACAATACCAAAGAACGTAAACAATACGACACCTGCAATCAGTACGATAAAGAATCTCTTTTTTGTCATAACCATATATATTTACCTAATAAAAATCATCGTCGCATCCACATCACACATTCAAATACAACACATTACACTCGCCAATAACCCCAAGGACACATTCGTACAACGATGCAAAGATACGTATAATTTTTTATTCAACAAATTTTATTTTTTGCACTTCATCTACTTCAAAGTCTGGCTCCATGAGATGACTACCCCACCTCAACAGGTCGCGGCTGAACCAGC
>CAZTVH010000306.1:0-2425 GCA_964616965.1 uncultured Bacteroidaceae bacterium
GGCAAGAAAACACTTATCGTTGTCAGCAACGGCATCAGCCTTGACAACCCCAACAGCCCGTGGGAACGTTACTTCCCCGAGTTTACCAAGCAGATAGCAAAGTATGTAGGCGACAGCCTTGTCAATACACTCACCTGCAACTTCTCCACCTCTACCGTCGTCACCCGCGCCGCTTCGCAAATCACCATCATGTCGGCCATGCAGGAATATTTCAACTACAAGATGTATGAAATCTGCGGCATCCCACAGGTCATCCTCGAAGGCACACCAGAGGACTGGCACACCATCGTCAAGCGCACCGAGGCACTCCGCAAGTACAAACTCGACTGGTGGGTGGACGAGCTTCTGCCCATCCTCCGCAAGATAGAGAAAGCTGCCAATGGCGAGGTGGATACCGAGTTTTGGCGCGGCATGTACAAGCAGCACGACCTCAAGCACGAGATGTGCGGCGACCCATATTATCTTGCCGACGGCTGGATAGTCAAGTTCTATCCCTACAATGACGACAAGCACCGCAACGACTTTAAAGGTATAGTCGATGGTGCCTATAACCTCCCTGCCGAGATAGTCTCCGCCCCCTTGGAGTTCACCGACATCAACGGCCAAAAGACCAACCTCACCCTTAGGACAGGCTTCGTAGGCCTTACTCAAGACACCACCACCTTCGCCCTTCGTCCCGAAATAGGTTGGTTTATCACAAGAAAAAGTAATTCTTCCAACAAATGAAACGTATATTCTTTTCCGTCATACTGTGCCTTCTGGCATCAGTGACCATTCATGCCCAGCAGGTGTCGCACGACACTTGGCAGAGCCTGCAAGTTGTATTCACTCCCCAAGAGTTAAGCTTTGGAGAAGCTGCCCTCGACGGGCAGCAGTTCACCACCGTCACGCTCGATGGCTATATGCCCTCCGCAGCCGTGGGTGCCCCCTCTCTGCCCACCTTCTCACGTCTGATTGAGGTGCCGCTCTGCAAGGGCTTTGAGGTAAAAGTGACCCAAGCCGCCTACGACACCATCCAATTGCACGGGGCAAGACTTATGCCCACCCAGCCCTCGCGCAGCAAGTCGGACACCACCCCTGCGCGGCTGGTCATCGATTCAAAAATATACGCTTCCGACGCCTTCTACGGGCAGGATGAGGCCACGGTGGAACCTGTAGGCATAGCCCGCGACCGCAGGCTGGCACGTCTCCAATTCTCGCCCGTAAGGTATAATCCCGTGCGCGGACAACTCATCGTCTGCCGTCATGCGGTGATGACTGTCAGATATGTGGGGGCAGACAAGGATGCTTCAATTGACCTCTTTAACCAACACCATTCGCCCGCCTTCTCTATCGGCAACGGAGTCTTGAACAGCCTTTATCCTAAGTCGGTGAGCACTGCGGCCCCTATCCGCTACCTCATTGTCGCCCACAGCTCCTTCCGCGGACAGCTGGACAACTTTGTGCAGTGGAAACGCCGTAAGGGCTATCTCACCGATATTGTCTATACCGACTCCGCCGCCGTAGGCACCACCACCACTTCCATCTCTTCCTACATCCAAAGTCAATATACCAACGCCTCAGCCGCCAGCCCCGCTCCCACATTCCTCCTCATCGTGGGCGACCACGAACAGATACCCGCCTTCACTGGCACCACCTCTTCCAGCCATATCACCGACCTATACTATATCAGCTGGACCTCTGGCGACAATATCCCCGACTGCTACTGTGGCCGTTTCTCAGCACAGAACGTCAGCCAGCTTACTCCTCAGATTGAAAAGACCCTCATGTATGAGCAGTACACCTTCAACGACCCCTCTTTCCTCGACCGCGCCGTCCTTGTGGCAGGTGTCGACGGTGGCAACTCGGGCGACTATGGCTACACCCATGCCGACCCTGCTATGGATTATGCCGCCACCCATTACATCAACTCTACCCAAGGCTTTACTCAAGTGCGCTATTTCAAGAATAATACAACCATCATCCCTCTCGCTTCGGGTGTCACCATCGGCAGCTGTGCTTCGTCCAATTCTGCCACCGTGCGTGGTTACTACAACCAAGGCGCAGGCTGGATAAACTATTCCGCTCACGGCAGTGCCACCAGTTGGGGCACTCCCAACCTTACCACCACCCACATCGCCTCCATGACCAACACCCAGAAGTTCGGCCTGATGATAGGCAACTGCTGTCTCACCAACAAGTTTGAGACTACCACATGCTTCGGCGAGGCTCTTCTGCGTAAAAGTGACTACTGCGGTGCCGTCGGCTACATTGGTGGTAGCAACAGCACTTATTGGAACGAGGACTTCTATTGGGCTGTTGGCCTGCGTAGTGGCATCAGTGCCACCATGTCAATGGCCTACAATGCCGCTAATCTCGGTGCCTACGACCGCCTCTGCCACACCCACGGCGAGTCCTACAACCAGTGGGCACTCACACAAGGCGC
>CAZTVH010000307.1:0-2407 GCA_964616965.1 uncultured Bacteroidaceae bacterium
TGGCACTGTCACCTTGATACGGTGACGACCAGAGCCATACAACAAAGAGTGAGCCGACCTTCACGGTCGGCTCTCTCTTTGTTTGGGGTGAACAAGATAGTGATTATACCAGCTCTGCCGCCACCTGCATGGCTTTGTCGAGGCCGTCGATGTTCTTGCCACCGGCTGTGGCGTAGGCAGGCTGTCCACCGCCGCCGCCCTGCATTTCCTTGCCGGCAGTGCGGACGATGGTGCCGGCGTTCTTGCCTGCATCCACGCGGTTCTGGCCTAGGCAGACCAGCAGCGAGGGCTTGTCGCCATAGCCACTGGCCAACACCACTGCCATGTCGGGATGCTGGTTGCGCAGGGCAAGCATGGCGTCTTTCAGTTGGCTGAGGTCGGCATCGACACGCTGCACCAGCACGGGGTTTTCCTGCAGCTTGTCGGCAATGCCCTTCACAAAGCCTGCCACCTGCTCCTTTTTGAACTGTTCGAGTTGCGACCGCAACTCGGCGTTGTCCTCCTGCAGGCGTTGCACCGCAGCGGTGAGGTCCTTGGGGTTTTTCAGCATCTCGCGCAAGGCCTCCAGCTGGTCCTGCATGGCATTGTTGTACAACTCGGCACCCGCACCTGTCACCGCCTCGATGCGGCGCATACCGGCAGCCACAGCCCCCTCACTCACGATGCGGAACGAGCCGATGTGGCCAGTGTTGGAGATATGGGTGCCACCACAGAACTCCACACTCTCGCCAAACTTCACCACACGCACAAACTCGCCGTACTTCTCACCAAACAGAGCCATCGCGCCCAGCTTCTGTGCTTCGGCAATGGGCATGGCGCGGTGTTCCTCTAGGGCAATGGCGTGGCGGATGTCGATATTCACCTGTTTCTCCACCTCGCGTATCTCCTCACGGGTGAGCTTGGCGAAATGGGAGAAGTCGAAGCGTAGCCGTTGGTCGTCCACGCTCGAACCCTTCTGCTCCACATGGCTGCCCAACACGTTGCGCAGAGCCTTGTGCAGCAGGTGGGTGGCTGTGTGGTTGCAGGCAATGGCAAACCGACGGCACTTGTCCACCTCGGCCTTAAACAGCTGAGAGTTGAAAGATGAGCGTTGAGAGTCAAGGCAGGCTTCGAACTTGTCGGCGGGGACAATATGCACTATCAGGTTGTTCTCCTTCTTAGTGTCCACCACGGGAAGCAGGTCGCCGGACGAAGTGGCCAGCGTGCCACGGTCGCCCACCTGGCCGCCGCTTTCGCCATAGAAGGGGGTCTTGTCCAACACCAGCTGGTAGAACTCCTTGTCCTTCACCTTCACATGGCGGTAGCGGGCAATGTGCACCTCGGCAGTGAGCGTGTCGTAGCCCAAGAACTCCTGATTCACGTCGGGCATCAGTTCCACCCAGTCGTCATTCTCCACGGCGGCGGCAGCGCGCGAGCGTTGCTTCTGCTCGGCAAGGCCTTTTTGGAACCCCTCCATGTCC
Organism: uncultured Bacteroidaceae bacterium; assembly: GCA_964616965.1. Classification (GTDB taxonomy): domain Bacteria; phylum Bacteroidota; class Bacteroidia; order Bacteroidales; family P3; genus Colimorpha. The sequence goes on from CAZTVH010000307.1 coordinate 1,461, forward strand.
ACCGTCCAACCCTTTTCGGCAGCCATCAGCTGAGTCAGGTCAATGGGGAAACCGTAGGTGTCGAACAATTCGAAAGCAAACGCACCGTCAATCACCTTGTTGCCGCCCTCGTTCTTGGTCACATAGTCTTCGAAACGCCCGATGCCGTTTGCCAAGGTCTTGAGGAACGACTGCTCCTCTTCGAGGATGATACGGCGGACGAGCTCCTGCTGCTTGACCAGTTCGGGATATTGGCCGCCCATTTGGCCGACAAGGGTGTCGACCAACTCGTTGATAAACGGCTGCTTGAAGCCAAGGAAAGTATAGCCGTAACGCACGGCACGACGCAGAATACGGCGGATGACATAGCCTGCCTTGGCGTTGCTGGGCAACTGGCCGTCGGCAATGCTGAAGCTGACGGCACGCAGGTGGTCGGCAATCACGCGCATCGCCACGTCAGCCTCCTCGTTCTGCCCATAAGCCTTGCCCGCTTTCTGGGCGATGGTCTGAATGAGAGGCTGAAAGACATCGGTGTCGTAGTTCGACTTCTTGCCCTGCATCACCATGCAGAGGCGCTCGAAACCCATGCCCGTGTCGATATGCTTGGCCTTCAGCGGCTCCAAAGTGCCGTTGGCAAGGCGGTTGTATTGCATAAACACCAAGTTCCATATCTCAATGACCAGCGGGTTGTCCTTATTCACCAGCTCGGCTCCTGGCACACGTTGTTTCTCCTCCTCGTCGCGCAGGTCGATGTGAATCTCGCTGCAGGGGCCGCAGGGACCCTGGTCGCCCATTTCCCAGAAGTTGTCCTTCTTCGACCCCTTCAGGATGCGGCTCTCGTCCACATGGGCCTTCCAATACTCGTATGCCTCGGTGTCCATTGCCAGCCCCTCCTTCTCGTCGCCGCCGAAGACGGTCACATAAAGGTTCTGCTTGTCGATGCCCATCACCTCGGTGAGGAACTCCCA
>CAZTVH010000308.1:0-2406 GCA_964616965.1 uncultured Bacteroidaceae bacterium
ACCCCGATGATAAGATGCTCCATGTCGGGCATGTGAGGGTATTCGTCGGGGTGTTGGAGGTGGTACTCCTGTATTTCGAGGGCACGCAACAGGCGGTCGCGCGTCTCGGTGTCGGTATGATTGTGGAGTTTGATAAGGGAGGCGAGGCGTGTGGTCAGTTCTTCGTCGGTGTAGGCCTCCATACGCTGACGGAAGTCGGGGTCGATGGGGGCATCCGCCAACTGGTAGCCTTTCACCACTGCCTCGATATACATGCCTGTCCCCCCACAGAGGATAGGCTGGCGGCCCCGGCCGACGATGTCGTTGAAGGCGCGAATGAAGTCGTTTTGGAACTGGTAGACGTTGTATTCGTAGCCTGCGTCGTGGATGTCGATAAGGTGATAGGGAATGTCCACCCCATGAAGGTGGTAGTCGACGAGGTCCTTGCCCGTGCCGATGTCCATGCCGCGAAACACCTGCCGTGAGTCGGCACTAATAATCTCACCGCCGAGCTGGTATGCCAGTTCGGCGGCGAGACTTGTCTTACCACAAGCCGTGGGGCCTGTTATGGTGAGTAGCTTAATCGTCGAAGAAGAAGAGCTTGCCCTGCTGCTTGTCGAACTCGTATTCGCCGAAGTCGCCCAAAGCAGCACGGTTGATGATAAACTTATAATCGATGCCCTTCACCACGATGGTCTCCACATTGTAGAGGTGCTTCTGTCCAATCTGCATCTCCTTGAAGACCAACTTAGCCTTGTCGAGGATGTTGCCTTCGGGGTCGAAGGCGTTGTCGCGGTCGGGGAAGTCTTCCTTGTTGATGCGACGCTGATAGAGCAGGTTCATGGCCTCCTCCCACGAGATAGCAATGGGCTCTTTGTAGCGTTCGTCGATGAGCATAGGTATCTGCATGCCATTGATGATGGCCTGCACCTCACCCTTCTGTGTGTTAATCATGGTGACGGGGATGATGCCTTCGTCGTGGATGATGACGGCAATGTCGCGTGAGCTGGTGTCGACAGGAGCGTTCACCAGGTCGATATAGGTGCCGTCCTCGTTCTGAGCGATAAGGGCGGTGTCGGAAGCCATATTGTCGGTCACACGCTTGGAGACATAGTCGGAGCGGAGGATGAGGAACTCAATACGGCGGTTCAACTGGTGGGCGGCCTCCTGATGCTCAGGAGTGGGGAGGTCGTGTATGTAGTCGCAGTCGAGAGTGGTGCCAGCCGAGAAGATGAAAGGCTTGCCTCCCACCTCGATATACACGTCGCGGTCAAGGGTGCGAGGTACACGCTCGGCATAGCCCTTGGCCACCATACGCCCGCGCTCGATGCCGCGATTGGCGAGATAGTCCACCACGCTCTGCGCACGACGCTGCGAGAGGGTGTCGTTGGTCAAGCCGAGGAACGGGCGGCAGTCGGTATGGGCGCGAATTTCAACCACGATGCTGGGGTTGTTCATCATCACTAGGTAGAGGTCCATCAGCGAGTCCATAAACTCCTCCTTGATGTCCCACTTGGAGAGGTCATAGCGGATTTCAGGCAGTACCACAGGTTGCTGCGGCACAGGCTCCATACGGCAGTCGTGCACAATGTCCTTGTCCACATTGTAACCCTTGGTGCTCTCCGACTGCTCAAGGCTGAAGTAGTCGACCTTGGAGAAGTACATCTTATACACCACCTGTCCCTTCACCTGGCTGTTGTTGAACTTATAGTGGCCTTTCTTGTCGGTGTAGGTCTCAGCCTCCGAACCATCAGAGCCCACAATCTTCACCTTTGCACCCTTTATGAGTTGCATCGACTTCTCGTCACGCACGGTACCCTCAATGGTGTACAGCAGCGGAGGCAGCTCGAACTTGAAAAGGTTCAGGTTGGGCAGCGGAATCTTCTTGCCCTTCTTGTCGGTATTCTTGTTGAGGGGGTCATCAAACGGACGGTTGGAGGAGAAATAGCCACGCTCCATCATGGGGTTGTCGTCGCTCTCGGGATAGTAGATGATAGACATTTCGTCGTACGATGAGTTGATAGGCACACCTAAGTTCTGCGGACGCGAAGGAACGCGCTTGCCAATCTTGGTCTTGAAGATATCGTAGCCGCCGATGCCCGGCAGGCCGTTGGAAGAGAAATAGAGTGTCGAATCACCACGCAGAATGGGGAAAGCCTCACGTCCGGGCGTGTTGACTATGGGGCCCATGTTGACGGGCTTGCCAAAGTCTTCCGCCAACGAGGCACGCTGAGCTTTCCACAAGTCGTAGTCACCTTCGCCACCCGGCATATCGGAGCAGAAATAGAGCGTCAGCCCATCGCTGGTGATGGCGGGATAGAGGTAGTTGTATATGGTGTCGCCCAAGTTGATGCGCACGGGGTCGTGCCACTCGCCGGGAGCCACTTCCTCATCAGCCTTCTCGTCCTTGCTTCCTTTCTTGCTGTC
>CAZTVH010000309.1:0-2372 GCA_964616965.1 uncultured Bacteroidaceae bacterium
AAGTTTAAGAACACATACCGTCATTGGCTGGAGAACATCAAGGACTGGTGCATCAGCCGCCAGCTGTGGTGGGGCCATCGCATCCCCGCCTATTATTACGAGGTGGACGGCAAGACCGAAACGGTGGTGGCGACCAGCCGCGAGGAGGCATATCGCTTGGCTTGCGAGAAACACCCCGGCGCGGTGAAGAGTGCCGACGACCTGCGTCAGGACGAGGACGCGCTGGACACTTGGTTCAGCAGCTGGCTGTGGCCTATCAGCCTGTTCGACGGCATCCGCAATCCCGACAACGAGGAGATTAAATACTACTATCCCACCGATACCCTCATCACCGCCCCCGACATTATCTTCTTCTGGGTGGCGCGTATGATTATGGCGGGCGAGGAATACCGCAACGAGGTGCCTTTCCACCATGTCTATTTCACAGGTATCGTGCGCGACAAGCTGGGTCGCAAGATGTCGAAGAGCCTCGGCAACAGCCCCGACCCCATCGGGCTGATTGAGAAATATGGTGCCGACGGTGTGCGTATGGGTATGTTGCTCACCGCCCCTGCGGGCAACGACATCCCCTTCGACGAGAGCATCTGCGAGCAAGGCCGTAACTTCTCCAATAAGATTTGGAACGCCCTGCGCTTGGTGAAGGGTTGGGAGGTGTCGGACGGTTCCGACAAGTCGGATAAGTCCGGCCAGCCTGACATTCTTTACAACAACAGCGTCAGCGTGCAGTGGATGGAGATGCGCATGGCACAGGTGTTGGAGGAGATAGAAAAGGACTTCGACGAGTTCCGCCTGAGCGAGGCGCTAATGAAAAGCTACAAACTGGTGTGGGACGACTTCTGCTCGTGGTACTTATAGATGATTAAACCAGCAGATGGCACGCCTATCGACCGCGAGACCTACGAGGCCACCATCGGTATCTTCGACCGACTGATGCGTATACTGCATCCGTTTATGCCCTTTGTCACTGAAGAAATTTGGCACACATTGGCGGAGCGCCCCGAAGGAACTAGCATCATGGTGCAACACATGCCGCACAGCGTGTTCTACGACCAGAGGATGCTCGACGACTTTGAGCTGACACGCGAGATTATTGCCGGCGTGCGTAACCTGCGCAACAGCAAGGGCCTTTCGCCCAAGGAGGCTTTGGACCTCTATATCAAGGGCAACTGCCCCGCCATGTTCAACGGCATCATCTGCAAGTTGGGCAATGTGGGCAAGATTGAGAGCGTCACCGACAAGGTGGAAGGTGCGCTGAGTTTTATGATTGGCACCACCGAGTGCTTTGTGCCTGTCAGCCTCAACATCGACAAGGATGCGGAACTGAAGAAACTGCAAGAGGAATTGGCATATGCCGAAGGCTTCCTTGCCACGGTAATGAAGAAACTGAGCAACGAGAAGTTCGTCAACGGAGCCCCAGAGAAGGTGGTCGCCGTCGAACGCCAGAAGAAAGCCGATGCCGAGAGCAAGATAGCCGCCCTCAAAGCCCAGATAGAGGCCTTGGGTTGATGCTGTCTCTTATGAATAAAGAGGGTTTGCCGATGGTTGGGCAAGCCCTCTTTCTGTTAACAATGACATCCGTTCGTCCAGAAAAATGTAGTTTTTGCCCCGTTGGTCGTCCGAAAAAATGTAGTTTTTCTTCCAATATTCGTCCAAAAAAATGTATATTTGCATCGTGAATTCGTCCGAAAAAATGTAGATTAATATTATGGAACGACTGATATATAATGATTTGCTTAAATGGAAGGGTAGGAGCGGAAGAAAGCCTCTTATCTTAAATGGGGCACGTCAGGTGGGAAAAACTTGGATTATCCGGGAGTTTGGCAGGCGGGAATATGCCAACACGGCATATATCAACTGTGAGAGCACCCCTCAGATAGAGGAGGTCTTCAAGGATTTTGACACACGTCGTATGGTGACTGCCCTGTCGGCTGTCTCGGGTGAATCCATTGCAGCGGGTTCAACCCTGATTGTCCTTGATGAGATACAAGAGTATCCGCGTGCCCTGACGGCATTGAAATATTTCTGTGAGAATGCCCCCGAATACCATATAATCGTGGCTGGTTCCCTATTAGGCATATCGCTGCATCAGGGTGTTTCTTTCCCTGTGGGGAAGGTGGATATGATGAACCTATATCCCATGTCGTTTACTGAGTTTGTGATGGCCATGGGGAAGGGACAAGCAGCTGAGATGTTGCAGAACGCTGATATCTCCTCCACTAGTGCGCTTAATGGTTTCTTCATCGAGCTATTGAGGCAATACTATTATGTGGGTGGAATGCCGGCGGCGGTGAAGTCTTTTGCAGAAGAGGGCAACCCTCACGAGGTACGCAAGATTCAGAAACAGATACTGGCAGACTACCGCAAAGACTTCT
>CAZTVH010000310.1:0-2362 GCA_964616965.1 uncultured Bacteroidaceae bacterium
GGCCTCGCGGCTCTGTTTGCCGCTGAAGAGCTCGCCCACAAGGGCACCGACGAAGGGCCAGAAGATGACACCGAGGATGCCAGTGGGGCCAAAAGGCAACCCGATGATGCTGACGACGAGGCCTATGTTGCAGCCCCACACACCTGCCTTGCTGCCCCCGTGGCGTTTGGTGCTGAGGGAGGGGACGATGTAGTCGAGTATGGTGATGACTATGGCGACGACGGCTGTGGCGACGAGGAAGAGGGGGGTGTAGTCGGCAGCGGTGGTGAAGTGGAGCAGCAGTAGTGCCAGCCAGCTGAATGGCGGACCTGCGATGCCAGGGATGATGGAACCGGCTATGCCTATGAGGGCGAGTAGGATGGCAAGGATGATGAGGATGGTGTTCATAATTGGGTGGGGTTATTTGATGGATTGGTATATTTCGTCAAAGATGTGTCGCAGTTGTTCTTTGTCGGCGATAAGGGCTTGAAGTTTTTTTATTTGGGCTTGGTTGCGCGATTGGGGGATGAAGAACTTGAGGTAGCCGTGGGGAGAGTATTTCTCTTCTAGGTGCTGGAGGGTTCGTTGCCAGTGTCCTTCTTTGTCAAGCTTGGGGTAGTAGGAGAGGCCGTACTGCACGGTGCGGAGGATGATGGTGCGGGGCTCAATGTCGCGGTCGGCTTCGGCGACAATCATGCCGTAGAGGCTGCGAGGGGACTGGGTGGCGGAGGCGCGGTGGTCTTCGGCGGCCTGTGCCATAGTCTCTATCTGTTCGGGTGTGAACCATTGTGGCAGGCAGGAGTCATGGCGGATAATGCGTCCTGAGACGAGGTGGTGCTGTTCGCGTCCTTCGACAACACCTGTGTCGTGGAAGGCGGCAATGGTGTAGACCATGTTTTTGTCGAGCTGGGGGTAGTGCTGTGCCAACTCCATGCTTTGTGCCATGACACGCAGGATATGGTCGGGGTGGTGGGCATCGTCGAAATACTCATGACGTGGGAGTATCTCACTCTCAATGTATGCTTTGATGTCGGGGTTGACCATAGGATACATCATCTTCTGGAAGGCGAGGCGGGGGGTGCCGTTGACCATATATACGGTGCCGCAGTGGGTGTAGCCTAGCTGTTGGATGATGTGTAGCATGATGTGGTTGTCGCTATGGGTGTCGACACGGATGGACTGGGCGTGCTGTTGGCTCCATTCGAAGGCCTGCCGCGCTACGCCATGAGAATGAGGGGCGCAAGCGAGGCGGTGGATGGTGCGGTAGGGGGTGGTGTCGTCGAGCCATAGCCCGCCTTCGATGTAGGAGTAGGTGGGTTCGGGCTCGTTGAGGAGGGTGAAGCAGCCAGTGGCTTTGTTGTCTTCCTCAATGAGAAAGTGAATGTGGTTGGCTATGTCGTCGAGGATTGTGGCAGGGGTAGGGTAGCCGTCCCACTGTGTGTTGTTGCCATTGGCACGCATAATGCTGCGCGAGTGGTCAATCATGGCCATGATGGTCGGCAGGTCGTCGAGTGTGGAGGGACGGATCATAGGGAGTAGATTTACTGATGGAGTTGATTTTTCCATACGGGTACCATGCGAAGGCTATGATCGGTTTTTTGCTTCTGGTTGTCGTTGCCGATAAAGTTGTACTCGGCAACGTGGCTGCCGTTGTCGTCGCATAGTTCAAACATTGCATGAAAGGTGTCGATAGAGAGAAAGGTGTATCGGTTGTTACGCTTCAGGCTGTAAAGAACTGATACTTTTTTGTTGCCTTGAGAGCTTTCTAGGTTTTCTAGTTCTGGCTCTCTTTGGTAGTAGTTGGCTTCACATATTTTTGTGCCAATGTGTGTAGAGTAAGCGTGGCGTTCTCTTTCGTCTATACCGCCAAAGATAATTTTGTCGTAGAAATAGTGTATGATAGTTGGTGCGTCCCATGAATTGATGGCTGCATTATCGGGCTTTTCATCCCAATTGCGATTTAGTAGTTCTTCTCTCAGTATTGAAATGACAAGGTCAGGACGGGGGAAGATTGGGTTGTCGTTAGGCCAGTCTATCTCATCTTGGTGCTGGGTCAGCCATGCCTTACGCCACGATTCCCATGTTGGGCAGTTGAATAGGTAGTAGTCTATCCCGATAGGCCTGTCGGGCAGTTCTATTCCACCATGGGATTGGGGCAGCTGTTGTTGGTTGAACTCGGCTTCGTCTTTGATGGGGATAGGGGTGTTGCCGAAGGCAGTCTGTAGCATTTGGCATGCAGTCTGGCTGAGATTGGAGAGCCTGCTGTCTGGAGAATACATTTCAACATAGAGTAGCGAGAGACGGTCTTTGTCAAGATAGTAAAATGTGTCGTGAAAGGATTCTGCATGGTGTTTCATGTCGCAGAATGCTTCAACCGCATCGT
>CAZTVH010000311.1:0-2359 GCA_964616965.1 uncultured Bacteroidaceae bacterium
CTTATGGGTCGAGGTGATTTTGGACAAAAATGATTGTCAGTGCTATAGAATATCAGGGGATAAGCTCCGCCCAGCTCCACTTGGAGAACGAACTTCTCCTAATGATAACACTGATAATTAGAAAGGTTGTCAGTGTTTTTTGTTTCTTGCACTGGCCAACTCACAGGACTATGGTTCCACGGGGTGCAGACGGGTTCCCGAATTCAAGGACTTGTAGAAGACGCGGATAGTCATGTAGCTACCCCAACGAGTCATCTACAAATTATGGGTTCTTGTGGCTTTCTGTTGTATTCCAGTAATTTATGTCTAATTTGGAATTGTTCGCCGCACTCTGGAGCGAATATGGAGCGGGGGACGAACGGTGATGGAGTGGGGAATGGAGAGAGTTGGGCGGCGGTTGTGGGCAATGGGAGAGTGGCTGAAAAGATAATTTGGAGAAGTTTATTATTATTGTAAAATAAGTTGTATTTTTGCCAATTGAGATGTATGGATGGGATGTGCCGTATGTGCTCATTGGCAGTGGGATAGATTTTGATTGTTTGGCATTTAAATGTATAACTATTAATAAACACTTATTAGATGAGAACAAAAATATGTTTTTTTGCACTGGCGGTATGCCTCGGAATGCTGCCGCCCGTGTCGGTGGCGCAGGAAAAGCCTTGCGACCCTATTGCCTACCTGCCGTGGTGGGAGGACTTTCAGGCGTATCCCCACAACACTACGCCTCCTACGGAGCCTTTCTGCTGGCATTTCCAAGGCACTAACGAGCCTTCGATTGGCTCGTACAACATTCATGGCGGCTACCTGACCTGTGTGCTCGACCTCTACAGTACGGGTGAGACTTGGGCGGTGCTGCAGAACCCGTTCGACACGTCGGTGACGGTGAACCACCTGCAGGTGACGTTCAGCGCGGGCAAGAGCCGCAACGATGCCTCTCTCAACTCAGACCTGATTATAGGCATCTGCAAGAATCCGACAAATCCTGTGGGCAATTTCACTCCGCTGGACACGGTGCTGGCCATCCCCTATTGCTCGCCCGACACGATGGCCCGTTTCACTGTGGATTTTGCTGCCTACAACGACACGGGACGCTATTTCTGCTTCCTGACCAAGCCCCTCTTGTCGAGTGGCATCAATTTCTTGGCTATCGACAGCATTGTGTTCGACTTCAACGACCATTGTATGGTGCCTCAGGGTCTCACGGTGGGGTTTGTGACCGATATGTCGGCCCGTTTCCAGTGGGGCCAGTATAGTAGCAACCATATCGATTTTGAGTACAAGAGTGTGTCGGACACGGGTTGGACATCGACGAGTGTGACGGGCCGCGACATCTACCTGTCGAACGTGTTGACACCTAATACCCAATATATGGCGCGTATACGTCAGGACTGTTCGTTGGCCATGAACGGTTATTCCGATTGGTCGGACACGGTCTATTTTACCACTGACACAGTGCGTTGCCGTATGCCGAGAGATTTGGCCCTCACCGATGTGGGCAATACTTTTGCCTCGTTTGCATGGAGCCCTGCGGGTACTGCCACGCAGTGGGAGCTGCATGTGTTCAATAGCACCTATAACCGTGTTTTTACCGCCACTGACGACAATTACACGGTGACGGGTTTGAACCGTGGTACGAACTACCGCGTGACGGTTCGCTCTATGTGTGATGCCAGCAATACGTCGGATTGGACCGACACGATTATGATAACCACTAGCAACTGCTATAATGTCAATGATGTGACGGCGGAGCCTTCGTATACCGAGGCCATGATTAACTGGGCGATGGGTTCCGACATGAACGACCACTGGGAGGTGGTGTACGGAAATCCCGGTTTCCACGATGGCTACGAGTTGGGCAGGTTGGATGTGGAGGGTGCACCGCATGTGAACATCACGGGTTTGGATTCTGCCACCAACTATGTTGCCAAGGTGCGTTCGATGTGTGAGGACGGTCGCTACAGCGAGTATTCCTCGGTGGCGTTCACCACGTTGAGCGGCAGCCATGAGGGCATTGCCGATATGGACAATCTGCGGATAGCCATCTATCCCAATCCCGCCACCACCGCCATCACCATATCGGTCAGGGGTGTGGAAGGCCGTGTGAATGTTGCCATTATCGGTGTCGACGGTCGCACGGTGCGGAGTTTTGTGAAGGACTGCCCGGCTGAATGCGAGATGGTGCTGGACGTGGAAGGGCTGGCGAAAGGCAGCTATGTGGTGAGACTGTATAACGACAGGATTGACACAACAAGGAAATTCAATGTGCAGTAATATGTGAAAAGTGAATTGTGAAAAATGAATTGGCAAGAGTTGTTGTTGCAATCCATTGGTCACAGGCTATTAATCACAGGTTTAAAAA
>CAZTVH010000312.1:0-2349 GCA_964616965.1 uncultured Bacteroidaceae bacterium
CTTTTGGCGGACGGGGGTTTCGAGAGGGATGAAGTTGTACTGTTGCCAAAAGGCTTCGTCGTAGCTCTTGTTGTCGGCACGGCGATTCATCACCAGCACACTGCCTGGACCCTGAATGGTGTTATTCTTCAAGAACGGCGCACCCTCCTTGTGTTCGTTGGTCAGCACACATTGGCACTGCTTGTCCAGATGCTGTATTCGCTCACCTAACGGGCTGTTCTTTGCACAATAGAGGTCGGAGCCTTCATGGCGGGTATAGGAGGTAAGGGTGTACTTGCCCTCCACCACGCCGTAGTTGTACACCACATGAGAGCGGTTTGCAATCGAATCCACTCCAGCATCCTTAAAGATTTTCTTTAAAGGAAAGAAAGGGTACATCATAAAGTAGCGCCACTCCTCGTAGCGGGTGATGGCCAGGCTGCCCTTGGCGATGGTGATGCGCACCGTGTCGCGCATTTTCATCATCTTTTTCGCTGCCACGTCATAGCCTGTAGTAATCACATAGTATTCCTTCCCGTCGGCATCGGTGGTTTCGTACATGCGGAGATTTTTAGCCTTTTTCAATTTGCTGACGGTAAGACGGGGAACAGTGTTAGGCACCTCCACTGGGTCGTACAGCACTTCGCTCTCATCATAGTTTATCTTGTCGCCTGCTATTCCGTTGGTCACGCGGTTGACATATGCCGTGTCGCAGAGTAGCAGACGGTCGTGACGGATAGCTGTGTAGTTGCTCTCAATGGGACGCTTGTAGTCCAGTTTCACCGAGCCGTAAGGCCCAGTCCTATTGTAAAGCTTCCTCAACGCATGGTGCTTGTCGTAACCCACGCGCAAGGCATCGAAGACCATCTCGTCGAAGAGAAACAGGTCATCGTTGAGCATCCGCACATCACGGTAGAACCATGTGCCCACCACGCTGTCGGTCTGGTAGTTCTGCGGTATGCGGTTCACCGCATCTATCAATAGTTTAGCCGCTGCCTTGGACGAGTACTCTGTCACCGTCACCTCTTTCAGCCAACGACCACCATCTGAGATGAGTGCCACATTGCCCTTGCGCTGTGCCTTGGCAATGCTGACGGTGTCGCGCAGGTAGCCCATCAGGGCATACACCACGCTGCCGTCGCGTTGCTCGGCAGGCACTTTCAGCACATACTCGCCGTCGTTGTTGGTCTGGGTGTAGATGGCCTGCCCCGCCACACAGACGGTCACGGCAGGCAACCCCTCGCGGGTGTCACGGTCGGTGACACGTCCGCGAAGGGTCAGATAGTTCTCCTGCGCCGAAATAGCCGAAATAGAAGTAAGGGAGGAAAATAGTAACAAAGAGATTATCAATACAGGAGTTTTCATCACTTCTTAGCTCTTAGTTCTTAATCTTTAGTTCAATTGCGGGGTTCCTACGCTCTCGGTAGCACCTTGGCGGGCTTTGCCCTCCAACTCCATCTTGCCCATGCGCCAAGTGAGACCGAGGCTGACGAAGCGTGAGTCGTAGTACTGGCTGCCGGTGGTCTGGTAGCTGGGGGCAGTGATATTCTCACCCCATTGCGCCATGCCGAAGATGTCACGGACGTTGAGGTTCACACTCAGTTTGCGGTCGAAGAAGTCGCTACTCACGCCGAAGTCCACTCCCTTATTGGCAACGCTCAAGCTATAGAGTCCCAGACGGGGAGAGCTGTAGTGTGCGTTGGCAAACACTTCGAGCCAACCCCACAGCTTGGCCCACACGTTGAGGCGGGTGCTCCAACTTACCTTGCTGTCAGCAAAACCCTGATAGTTGTAGCCGTAGTTAAACACCGAAGCATTGAGGCGCACGTTAAGGAAGCCCGTCGGGCGGTAGGTGATGTTTGCCTCGATGCCCTCGGTATGGCTGCTGCCGATGTTCTCAGGCCGGGTGTAGTTGACCAGCTGCGAGCCAAAATACTCAGGTGCGTAGTCTGCATAAGTCATGGTGCCAATCTCGTCGGTGTTGGCACGGAAGTATGCGTTGACCCCTATGTTGCCGAAGCCCATTATGTACTTATTGAAGGCTGCCTCCACGTTGTGGGTGTAGCTGATAAGGAGGTTTGGGTTACCAGTCTCATAGCTGTAGTCGTCGAAGCGTCGGAAGGTGGACAACTGCGTCATGCCGGGCGTTTTATGTCGGCGGGTGTAGCTGAGGCTATAGCTGGTGAAGGTCTTTGTCTGATAGCTCAAGTGGAGGCTGGGCACTAGTCCGAAGAAGGCGGTGTCCACCTCGGTGGTGCCGGTGCCGTTCAAGTAGTTCCATGTGCTGTGCTTCCATTCCTGTTCGCCTCGCAGCCCCAGTTTGGCGGTGAAGCCGCCCCAACGTTTCTGCAACGTGACATAGCCGTTGAG
>CAZTVH010000313.1:0-2347 GCA_964616965.1 uncultured Bacteroidaceae bacterium
TGTCGAGGTGTGGCACCGCACCGCTGTCACAGGCAAAGAACGACGATTGTTACATAAAATCTACCGTATGGATGGCTTTATTAGATTAATAAGAACGGCTCCACAACGCTTGCGGAGCCGTTCTTGTTTTCAAGCCCTTCTATCGAATGAGGAAGTGGAACTTGTTGAAATTCTTCAGGGCAATGCCGGTGCCACGGGCCACGGCACGCAGAGGATCCTCGGCGATGTGCACCTGCAGCTTGGTCTTCGACGAGATGCGCTGGTCCAGGCCTCTCAGCAACGAGCCACCGCCTGCCAGGTAGATACCCGTGCGGTAGATGTCGGCTGCCAGTTCGGGAGGAGTGGCCGACAGGGTGTCGAGGATGGCCTGCTCGATACGGGCTATTGACTTGTCGAGCGCGTGGGCAATCTCCTTATAGTTGACCAAAATCTCTTTGGGCAGACCCGTCAGCAGGTCGCGGCCCAGGGTGGGATAGTCGGCTGGTGGATCGTCCAGCTCGCTGATGGCGGCACCTACATTTATCTTCACCTGCTCGGCAGTGCGCTCGCCGATTACCATGTTGTGCTGCTTGCGCATGTATTCCTCCACGTTCTGGTTAAACTCGTCACCGGCCACGCGGATGGAATTGTTGCACACAATGCCGCCCAGTGAGATGACTGCTATCTCGGCAGTGCCGCCTCCGATGTCCACAATCATGTGCCCTTCGGGTTCAAGCACATCGATACCGATACCGATGGCTGCTGCCATAGGCTCGTGTATCATGCGGATTTCCTTGGCTCCGGCTTGCTCTGCCGACTCGCGCACGGCGCGCTCCTCCACGTTGGTGATGCCCGACGGGATGCAAATGACCATGCGTAGCGACGGTGGCATGAACGAGCGGTTGATGTTGGTCATGCCGATAAGCTCGCGGATGAGGTGTTGTGCCATCTCGAAGTCGGCGATAACGCCGCCGCGCAACGGACGGATGGTCTCGACATTCTTGTTGTCGGTTTTGCCCGCCATCTGCTGGGCTCGTTTCCCGACGGCGATAATGTGGTTGCTGGTTCGGTCGACGGCCACTATCGAAGGCTCGTCAATGACTACCTGGTCGTTGTAAATGACAATGGAATTGGCGGTACCCAAGTCCATTGCGACCTCTTTGTTGAAAAATGAAAATAGACCCATTATTATATTTTATTATTTACATTATATTGTTTCTCAATGTTTGAAATGGCGGTAGCCCGTAATGGCCATCCCCATGTTGTTCTTTTCGCAGTAGTCGATAGAGTCTTGGTCGTGGATTGAGCCGCCCGGATGTGCCACTGCCACTATGCCCGCCTCGTGGGCTATCTCCACGCAGTCGGCAAAGGGGAAGAAGGCATCGCTCGCCATCACGGCTCCATGCAGGTCGAAGCCGAAGCTTTGCGCCTTGGCGATGGCCTGTTTCAGGGCATCCACGCGCGAGGTCTGGCCCGTGCCGCTGGCACACAGCTGACCGTTCTTGGCCAGCACTATGGCGTTGCTCTTGGTGTGTTTCACCAGGATGGTGGCAAAAGCCAAGTCCTTGGCCTGCTGTTCGGTGATGGGGGTAGAGGTGACGCTCTTGGCCATGTCGGCAGCGGTGGGAACCACCGTGTCGCGGTCCTGCACCAGCACCCCGTCCAGCACGCTGCGGAACATCTTGTCGTGCATCTTAAAGGCGTTGCGCTTCAGTATTATGCGGTTTTTCTTGCCCTTCAGTATGGCGAGGGCCTCCTCGTCGTAGTCGGGCGCGATACACACCTCGAAGAATATCTTGTGCATCTCCTCCGCCACCTCTTTGGTGATGCGACGGTTGGCAATCAGTATGCCGCCAAAGGCCGACACGGGGTCGCCCGCCAGCGCGTCCTTCCAAGCCTCCAGCAGGGTGGGACGGCAGGCTAGTCCGCAGGCGTTGTTGTGCTTGAGGATGGCAAAGGTGGTGTCGGCATAGTCGTCAATCAGGGCGCAGGCCGCGTCGATGTCGCCAATGTTGTTGTACGAGATTTCCTTGCCGTTGAGCTTGGTGAAGCAGGCCTCTAGGTCGCCAAAGTAGTAGCCCTTCTGGTGGGGGTTCTCGCCGTAGCGCAGCACCTGTGCCTGTGTGCAGCTCTGCTTGAATGCAGGCAGTTGTTCCTCGCGGTTGAAGTAGTTGAAGATGGCGGTGTCGTAGTGCGAACTGACGTTGAAGGCATACGCCGCAAAGCGTCTCCGCTGCGCCAGGGTTGTGCTGCCTTCCTGCTCGGTGTATATTTTCAAAAACTCCTCGTAGTGGTTCACTGCGGGCACAATCACCACATCCTTGAAGTTCTTGGCGGCAGCGCGTATCAGCGAGATGCCGCCGATGTC
>CAZTVH010000314.1:0-2333 GCA_964616965.1 uncultured Bacteroidaceae bacterium
CGAATGGTGGTACCGCAACTTGCATGGCGAACGCAACGTGACTTGGCCAGGCAAGATTAGATATTTCGCTCTTAGTTCAGGCACCTCCGAGGCTGCCAGCAAGTTTGTCCCCATAACGCGGGCTATGCTGAACAGCATCACACGGGCTGGCACAAAACAGTTCTTCTCTACCGCACAGTACAACTTCCCTGCCAAGTTCTACGACTCAGGGGTTCTATGCATAGCGGGCAGCACCGACCTGCAATACTTTCCCAAAGGCAAATACTTCGCTGGCGACCTGTCGGGCATTACGGCCGGACGCATACCCAAATGGTTCGAGTTCTTCTACAAACCCGGCACGGAGATTTCGCAGATGAAGGACTGGAACGAAAAGCTAGACGAGATGGTGAAGGCAGCACCCTCATGGGACATCGGGGTGCTGGTAGGCGTGCCTGCATGGGTGCAGATACTGCTCGAACGCATCGTGAAGGAATACAAGCTGAAGAACATCCACGAGATGTGGCCCAACCTGATGGTATATGTCCACAGCGGAGTGGCCTTTGCCCCATACGAAAAGAGTTTCGAGCGGCTGTTTGGCAAAGAGGTGCTGTTTGTCGAGAGCTACCTGGCATCGGAGGGCTACATTGCCTATCAGGTGAATCTGAAACGGAGGAAGATGCAGCTGCTCGTAGACAACGGCATCTACTTCGAGTTTGTACCCTTCGACGAAAAGAACTTCGATGAAGACGGCAACATCCGCCCCGACTGCCAGACGCTGACCCTGTCCGAGGTGAAGGCCGGACAGGACTATGCCTTGCTGTTGAGCACCTGCGCTGGAGCCTGGCGCTATCTGATTGGCGACACGGTGAAATTCTCCAATGTCAAGCATGGCGACATCATGGTGACAGGCCGCACCAAGCAGTTCCTCAGCCTGGCTGGCGAGCACCTCTCGCAGGACAATATGAACCGCGCCGTTGAGATGCTCGCTGAAGAAATGGGGGTCAACATCTGCGAGTTCACTGTTGCCGGCATAAGGCACAACTCCATGTTCGCCCACCATTGGTATCTGGGCACCGACGACAAGCTAGACCCCCAAGAAGCCATCAAGAAGATCGACGGCTACCTCTGCCAGTTGAACGACGATTACGGCGTGGAGCGGCAGGAGGCCATCAAGGAACTCTTCATTGACATCCTGCCCACACAGGTGTTCTACGACTTTATGAAGGAGCGTCTGGGCAAGGCCGGCGGTGCCAGCAAATTCCCCCGCGTGCTCAAAGGCGAACGCTACGAAGCCTGGAAAGCATTTTTGGAAAACAGGCAATAATCATCGAATCGACCCTCTCTGATTACTCCGAATACTCCGACTATTCCGAACACTCTGAAATAAACAAACAACAATACACAACTATGAGCCTAATCAAATCTATCTCTGGCATTAGAGGCACCATCGGCGGCAAGCCCGGCGATGGCCTCAGCCCCATCGACGTGGTGAAGTTTACTTCGGCTTTCGCCACCTTCTTACAAAAGCAAGCCGAAGGAAAACGTTTGACGCTGGTGGTCGGCCGCGATGCCCGCCTCAGTGGTGCGATGGTCGACCGTCTGGTGGTCGGCACCCTGCAAGGCATGGGCATTGATGTGATAGAGACTGGCCTTTCTACCACACCCACCACCGAGATGGCTGTCATAGACCATCATGCCGACGGTGGCATTATCATCACCGCCTCCCACAATCCCAAGCATTGGAACGCTCTGAAGCTCCTCAACAGCCGGGGCGAATTCATCAATGCCGAAGAGGGCAACGAGGTGATACGCCTGGCCGAAAACGACAGCTACACCTATGCCGAGGTTGACCAACTGGGTAAGGTGACTGAGGACCTCAACACCATCGACCAGCACATAGAGCGTGTGTTAGCCTTGAAACTGGTGGACACTGAAGCTATCGCCAAAGCCAATTTCCGTGTCTGCGTGGATGCCGTGAACTCCACTGGCGGCATCGCCATACCGCGCTTGCTGCGCGCCTTGGGCGTGAGCGATGTGGTGGAGCTCAATTGCGAGCCAACAGGCCATTTCGCCCACAACCCCGAACCCATTCCCGCCAACCTGACCCAGATATCCGAAACGGTAGCCAAAGAGCATTGCGACCTCGGCATTGTGGTAGACCCCGATGTGGACCGCCTGGCTCTGGTATGCGAAACGGGCGAGATGTTTGGCGAGGAATACACGCTGGTCAGCGTGGCCGACTATGTGTTGAGCCATACGCCTGGCAACACTGTCTCTAACATGTCCTCCTCCCGTGCCCTACGCGACGTGACCCGCCAGTATGCCGGCTGCGAGTACAATGCCTCTGCCGTAGG
>CAZTVH010000315.1:0-2310 GCA_964616965.1 uncultured Bacteroidaceae bacterium
CGCCGCAGGCGGGGGTGTATTTTTTTTCCGCTCCGCGAAATCTGGAAATCCTAGTGAAATCTTTTTTCTCCAAGATTTATTCAGCCTCTGCGAGGCTGGTTGCTAATACCCCCCGGCGCAACCTCATGGTCACGCCAGGGGGTAGGGGGGAGCGGCCTCTCGGTGCTCCGTGGCCGTAGCGCCCTACTTCGTCTTCACGGGGAAGGTGAAGTAGGTGTCGGGGTAGGGCTCGTTCTTCAGGGTGAAATGCCACCATTCGCAGTCCAGCGGGTTAAACCCGTGGCGCATCATGGCAGCACGCAGTATCATGCGGTTGTTGAACTGCTCGGCGGTGATGGTGTCGTTCGGGCGATACTCCATCGTTTCGGGGTTGCCGCCGCAGTCGGGGTGGCTCTCAGGGCCGAACCAGTCAAACACGCCGCCCATGTCCACCTCCTTGCCGGTGGTCATGTTCACGATGGTCAGGTCCACCGTCGAGCCGCGCGAGTGGCCGCTTTTCTCGGCAATATAGCCCAGCTCGAAGAGCCGTGCCTTGTCCACGTTGGGGTAGAAATAGGGCTTCATGGCGGTGTCGTTCAAGTCCTTGCCCCAGCGCACAAAATGGCTCACCGCCATCTGAGGGCGGTAGGCGTCGTAAATCTTGATGCGGTAGCCCTGTGCGTTCAGGTCGTCGTTTGCGGCCTTCAGGCTGTCGGCGGCCTCGCGGGTCAGCAGGGCGGTAGGCTCTAGGTAGCCGTCCACGCGGGCACCCACAAAGTTGTAGGTGCCGTAGTAGCGGATCTCCAGTATGGCATCGGGCACCACGTCGGTAATCGCCACCATCAGGTCGGCATCCCTGTTCACGGGGGCTATCTGGTCGCTCTTCTTGCACGAGGATGCCAGGGTGCCGCCCACGACGAGGAGGACGGCGCACATCCATGTTTTTACTTTGATAGGGGTTTGTTGTCTCATGGGTCAAATATCGTTGGTTAGTATTTGTTTGTTGTCGGGCATTGTGGGTGGGGGTGTCAGTTCTTCACTGCGTTCCTCACGGCGGCCTCTACCGACGACATCGAGTTGCCCGGTTCGAAACGCCGTGTCACCTCGCCCTTGCGGTTGACAAGAAACTTGGTGAAATTCCACTGTATCTCGCCCGGTTTCTTGCTCTTGAGCCACACATAGAGGGGCGAGGCGTTGGCCCCGTTCACGTTGATTTTGGCAAACTGGGGGAAGGTGATGCCGTAGCGGCTGGTGCAGAAGTTGTGGATGTCGTCGAACGACCCCGGAGCCTGGCCGCCAAACTGGTTGCAGGGGAAGTCGAGGATGACGAAGCCGCTGTCCTGGTAGGTCTCATAGATGTGTTGCAAGTCGGCATACTGGGGCGTGTAGCCGCATTGGGTGGCCGTGTTCACCACCAGCAGCACCTGGCCACGGTACTCGCCCAGCGACACGCTGTCGCCGTTGCCGTCCAGCACCGTAAACTGGTAGATGTTGTCGGCGGGCGGCTCCTCGGGCACCACGGTGTCCGTCGCCACGGTGTCGTTGCCGGGCTGTTCGTCGATAGGTTTTTCGGGCTTCTCGCATCCCCACATGATTGCGGATGCCGCCACTGCTGCTGTCAGCAATGTGATCAAATGGTGTTTAATCATAATGGTAGTGTTTGATAAATTGTATTGTTTGATTGATTTCTAGTCCATCCCCATCAGCATCACCCTCGTCTCTTTTCTGAACCCTCGTTTCTCATAGTATGCCGGCAGGTGTCCCTCCGTCGCCGTTATCAGGTGGAACCCCACGATGCCCTGTGCCCGCAGGTCGGCTATCAGCCTGTCGAGTAGGAGGGAGGCAATGCCCTTCCCTTGGTGTTCGGGCAGCACCGCCAGGTCGTTGATCTCGAAAGTCCTTCCGTAGTGGAAAAGCATCGAGGCTCCCAGCACGAAGCCCACCACCTCGCCGTCCGCCACACACTCCAGCCCGTAGGCCTGTCGGCTCTCCAGTATCTCGCCCACATGCGTCGTGGCATCCTCCACCGACCAGTGGTCGTTCCACGGCTCGCCCGCGAAAGCGGCGGCGTATATCTCGCCGTACCTTTCCAGATGCTCATAAGTGCATCGTCTAATGTCTGTTGCCTCCATAACGAATGGTCTGTTTCGATTGCAAAGATACACAAAAATAATTGATTTGCACACCGACAAAAGATTTTTTTTGCTGCTCCGCCGCCGCCCGTCAGCCCGGCAGAGAGGGCCGCTGCAATCCCCCGCCCCGCAAAGCGGGTGATATACAACCCCCGCCTGCGGCGGAAATCCAGAAATCTTGGTGAAATTGGATTTCCCT
>CAZTVH010000316.1:0-2309 GCA_964616965.1 uncultured Bacteroidaceae bacterium
CGGGGCCTGTGGGGGTGAGCACCACCTCTTCGCGGCGGCCCTGCATGTCGGTGAGCCACGCGGTTACTATGCCGTCGTGCGATTGCAACTTGGGGCCGTTCACCTTCATGTTGTAGCGTTGGTGGTAGGGGAAGTTGGCGGACTCAGTTTGCGAGAAGGGAGCCCCCGGGCTGGTGTAGAGCACCATGTCCACGTCGCTGGTGTCGCTCGGGCTCGGTCGATGGTACGGCAGCGGGGGTGCGGGAGGTATCTCGGCAAGGTCGATGGTCACTCTGCCGCTGGTGGGGTTGGGGTATGCCTTGGCCTGTCCGTCCGCGCCGACGGTGGCGATGCCGACGTTGCCCACGGTGAGGAGGCGTTGCACAGGCTCGGCGGGGAAGTACTGGTAGTCGCCCTCCTGCGTGGCGGTGAGCCATGCGTAGCCGTCAGCCACAAGGTGCAGCCGGTCGCCCTCGACATAGGCGATGGTGCTGTCGCTACTGGTGTATGACACGGGCAGCCCGCTGGTGGCTGTGGCGGTGAGCGTCACGGGACTGTCAGCCAAGGTGAACACCAAGTCCTGCTGCCATTCAATCGTCTGCTCCTGCCTGTCAGAGGGATGCACGTAAGGCTGGGCAAAAGCGGGGTCGACGTACTTGGCTATAAATGCTTGGCTATTGCCATGATTCTGAGTTGTAATGTCGCCAAACGTAACATCCTCATACACACTTCCTGTTAGGTACAAAATGCTGTCTTTGATAATTGGAGAATTAAATACATTATCTGGATTATTTACATTGAAATGTATCGGTACGTTTATCGTGTGACCACTATAATCCCAAACTCCTAACCATCTATCCCAACCAGAATAGTTTTGTGTATTGTACATCTCATCTCCGAAATACATACCATTCCGAAATTTTAACTGGGCAAAAACTCTGTTGTTGTATGCCGCCAAGAGGGGAACGCTACCCCTTCCGTTTTCACCAGGGCGTGCTTGTCCATAGGATAGAAGGCTGAGGTCGTCTTTATCCAAGCGAAGCCAAAAGCTTGTCTGATTTGGTAGGTTGAGGGTGTCACTATAGAAAAAATGGTCAACCGTTCCCCCTGCCCAACCAACTGCTCCAGGAACAAACAACGAATTGGTATTGTCGTCGATATATGGATATAACAATAACATTTGTGGAAATACTGTAGCTGTGGATTCATAAGATAATTGAACCAACCCAGTTGCTTCCATATCCGAGTTGTATTTTAGAATCCATGTGGGTCTTGGTGTGGAGTCGCCTAAATGAAGAGAATTGGAGTTTGCAATTCCGACGCTACCAGGAAGGCGACGGCCTTCCATGTTTAAATACAAGTTATTTTGAGCGTCTATTTCGAATGAATAGATTTTAAATGATGGGGAATTGGCATTGTATAACAATGTTGAGTCAAACAGATACACAGCATCCAACAGGCTGTCAAAGTGGGGGGAGAACTTCATAATCTGCTGATTCCATAAGGCAGTGCGAGAAGGGATAGGATAGAATAGATTATGGGTTCCGTCAACTACAATTTTCAAAGCACCAATTGTACCATCAGAAATACTCCAAGTAAGTCTCTCGCAAGTGTCACAAGGAAGAGCACCTATCACATTGTCCATGTGGACACTTCGCACAACATAAATATTACCCTCACTATCGACATTGAAGTTCTCATAGGACAGACCTCTAGCGGCCAGTTTGTCGGAATATACGGATGAACCACCCATTCTGAATCTATCAGTTATATCGTTCCCGTTGGAGTCTTTAAAGCCTACACATACGAGATGCCGTTCGATGGCATTCCCATCAAGGTCAAAAGTAATGAAAGCAGTATAGTTTGTACTTGTCACACTATCGGTAGGCATCAAATAGTCATCATTTCCTGTCAGCAACGTGTCAAGGTAGTACAAATTTCTATTTAAGTTAGTGCGAGGTAGATACAGGGTTGCCATTATCATGACACTACTATCACCTACCATGCGCAATGCATACGCATAGCAACTCTCCTTGCCATTGTAGATGGCCTTGTGCCATAATAAGTCGCCTGACGGGGAGAGTTTGGCAATCACGACGGCACTCTTGATCGGTGTTGTAATGACATCCATAGGCAAAAGTCTTTCACCACACAACTGGGCCTGCGGAGAGAACTCACCGAGTATGTAGAAGTTGCCCACCGAGTCGATACAAGAGCCTATTATCCGATTAGTCGGATCGTCGCTATTGCTGACCTCCGCTCCCGTGTAGGTGCGTACCCACTCGAAGTGTTGGGAGAAGGCGGGGAGGGAGGCGGCGAGGAGGATTGAG
>CAZTVH010000317.1:0-2292 GCA_964616965.1 uncultured Bacteroidaceae bacterium
GATGACCTCCGGGTTATGAATCCAGCGCTCTAACCAGCTGAGCTATCCCGCCATTTGGCTTTCTTTCCTCTCGAAAAGCGACTGCAAAAGTACTAACTTTTTGTGACATGGCAAAATTTTTTTTGAAAATAATTTTTATCTATACTATAAATGAATTTTTTACGTTATAGCCTATGATTGAAAAAAACCGTCTATGTCTACAGAAGATAACAAATTATACAGCAATTTCGACTACCAATCGGCCCTCAGTGTGAAAGAAGGCGTGAAACAGCCTGGCCAAGTGAGCAATAGCTATCTCGAAAAGATACGTGCGCGCCGTCGCAACGAGCCCTCGGTCGAGGAGTTGGTCAGCGGTATCGTCCACGGCGACCGCATAATGCTCAGTCGTGCCATCACACTGGTCGAAAGCACCCTCCACGACCACCAGCAGCGGGCCCAACAGGTCATCGAGCGTTGCCTCCCCTATTCGGGCAAGTCGGTGCGGCTGGGCATCACCGGTGTCCCCGGGGCTGGCAAGAGCACCACCATCGAGGCCTTGGGCAAATACCTCACCGCCCACAACCATAAGGTGGCCGTGCTGGCCATCGACCCCAGTAGCGAGCGTTCGCGCGGCAGCATCCTGGGCGACAAGACGCGCATGGAGGAACTCTCCGTCGACCCCAATGCCTTCATACGTCCCTCCCCCTCCGCCGGCTCGCTGGGCGGCGTGGCACGCAAGACGCGCGAGATTATCGTCCTCTGCGAGGCTGCCGGCTTCGACGTGGTGATAGTCGAGACCGTGGGTGTCGGCCAGTCCGAGGTGGCGGCACACTCGATGGTCGACTTCTTCCTCCTCCTGCAGCTGGCCAACACCGGCGACGAGCTGCAGGGCATCAAGCGTGGCATCATGGAAATGGCCGACATGATAGCCATCAACAAGTGCGACATCGACCCCATGAAGGCCGAGCTGGCCGCCACCCAGTACCGCAACGCCCTACACCTCTTCCCCATGCCCGACTCGCAGTGGATGGTCAAGGTCATGCTCTGCTCGGCCTACACCCATCAGGGCATCCAGGACCTCTGGAACAACGTCATGGAGTATGTCACCTTCACCAAGTCCAACGGCTTCTTCTACCACAAGCGCCAGCAGCAGAACATACGCATCCTCAACGAAACCATCGAGAACGGGCTGCGCGACCGTTTCTACAACGCCCCCGGCATGGAGGAACGGATTGCGCAGGTCAGTCAGGACATCCTCGACAACAAGATATCCGCCTACGCCGCAGCCGACCTCCTGCTGAACACCCCCCTCGCATAGCCACCGGTATGCTCTACCTCCACATACCCTACTGCCATCGCAAGTGCACCTACTGCGCCTTCTACTCCACCGTCACCAAGGGCGGCACCCAGGCCTATGTCGACGCCCTTTGCACAGAGCTGCGCCGGCGCAGCCATTGCATGGAGCACCCCCTGCTGACGGTCTATTTCGGCGGGGGGACCCCCACGCTGCTGCCCGTCCCGCAGCTGGCGCAGATTGTCGACACCATACGAGGCAGCTACGACACCTCGGCCCTTGAAGAGGTCACCATTGAGGCCAACCCCGAAGACCTCACCCCGGCCTACCTCGCCGACCTCCGCCGGCTCGGCTTCTTCAACCGTGTCAGCATCGGCGTGCAGTCGTTCCGCGATGCCGACCTCCGCCTGCTCAACCGTCGGCACAACGCCCGTCAGGCCCTTCAGGCGTTGGAGGACACCCTGTCGGCCGGTTTCGAACACCTGAGCGTAGACCTCATCTACGGCCTGCCCGGCCAGTCCACCGAGGCTTGGCTATTCAACCTGTCGCATCTCGACGGCCTCCCCGTCAACCACCTCTCCGCCTACGCCCTCACGGTGGAGGAAGGCACCATGCTCCACCGGCAGATAGGGGAGGGGCGGGTGCCCCCCTGCGACGAGGCCGCGCAGCTGTCGCACTACCACGCCCTGCTCCAATGGGCCGAGGCCCACGGCTACCGCCAATACGAGGTGTCCAATTTTGCCCGCCCCGGGCACCGTGCCCTCCACAACAGCCGCTACTGGAACCGCACGCCCTATCTCGGCGTGGGGGCGGCGGCGCACAGCTTCGACGGCATGCGCCGCAGGTGGAACGTGGCCGACACGCAGCGCTACATCGCCAGCACCCACTCCGGGCCCATCGAGCACGAAGAGGAGGAACTGGAACTCAAAGACGCCCACAACGAGTACCTCATGACCGCCCTGCGCACCGTCGAGGGCATCGACAAGCGGCTGGTGGCTCTCCCCTTCGCCGCCCGTCTG
>CAZTVH010000318.1:0-2284 GCA_964616965.1 uncultured Bacteroidaceae bacterium
TCGGCGGCGTCACCGACGAGGAGGCCCGCGAGGTGGAGGTGAAGCTCGACTTCCTTAAGCCCGGCCTCAAATACGAGGCCACCATCTATGCCGACGGCAAGGACGCCTCGGGGCTGCCGGGCGAGGGCTACAATCCCAAGGCCTACACCATCACCAAGAAAACCGTCACCGCCAAGAGTCGGCTGAAGCTGCACATGGCGCCCTGTGGCGGTTTTGCGGTAAGCCTTCGCGAGGTCAGATGAGTGCGATGGGTACATATATATACGCGTCCCCGATGGGAAGCCTCGCCATCGAGCACGACGGCGAGGGGGTGGTGGCGCTGCGGTTTACCGAGGAGCGGCCACTGCCAGGCGGCTGCCCGCAAATGTTGGCAGATACGGTGCGGTGGCTTGATGCCTACTTCGGCGGGGAGGTGCCTGGTGCCACGCCCGCGCAGAGGCTCCACGGGACGGAGTTCCAACGGAGGGTATGGACGGTTCTGAAAGACATACCCTACGGAGAGACAATCACTTATGGCGAGCTGGCGCGGCGCGTGGGCTGCCGGTCGGCGCAGGCTGTAGGGCAGGCCGTGGGGCGCAACCCCATCGCCATCATCATCCCCTGCCACCGCGTGGTGGAGGCTGGTGGCCACCTCGGCGGCTATGCCCATGGCGTGGACCGCAAGCGGAGGCTGCTTGGATTAGAAAAACAGTATATTAACCAATTAAAAATCAATCAACAATGAAGAAAATCAAATTATTCGCGTTTGCAGTGGCAGCCGTGGCGATGCTCGGCGCCTGCAACCAGAAGGGCGAAGTCGCCGCCGAGGCGGAAGTTGCTTCGACAGACAACATGTACCAGTTCACGGTGCTCGACGGCGACCTGAACCCCGTCAGCATGGCCGACTATCAGGGCAAGGTGCTGCTGGTGGTGAATACCGCCACAGCCTGTGGCTTCACCCCGCAGTATGCCGAGCTGCAGAAGATGTATGCTGCCTATGGTGGCCGTGGGCTGGAGATCCTCGATTTCCCCTGCAACCAGTTCGGCCAGCAGGCTCCTGGCAGCAACGAGGAGATACGCGAATTCTGCACCGGTACCTACCAGACGACCTTCCGGCAGTTGGCTAAGATTGAGGTTAACGGCAATGCCGAGGATGTGTCGCCCCTCTATGTCTGGCTGAAGGAGCATGCGCCCTTTGCCGGCTTCGACACTACCGACCCGCGCGGGGCCTACATGGACAAGATGATGCGCGCGCAGGACCCGGCCTACGACCAGTCACCCGACATCAAGTGGAACTTCACCAAGTTCCTGGTTGACCGAGAGGGCAATGTAGTGCGCCGCTTTGAGCCTACGGAGCCGATGGAGACAGTAGAGAAAGCTATCGAGGTGCTGCTCTGAGTGCTAGGCAGCAGGCAGTAGAAAACCCCGTCCGGATGGGCGGGGTTTCTAGATCTAAAAAATCTAAAACAAATTACTTTTCTTTCCTGTTTTACTCTTTCTCTGACAAGAAAGCACTTCAATCAGACTTAGTCTTTCTTGGCGTACTTTTTGTACTTGTTCATGAACTTGTCTACGCGACCAGCGGTGTCAACCAGCTTGAGCTTGCCAGTGAAGAAGGGGTGAGAGGTGTTCGAGATCTCGAGTTTGACGACGGGATACTCGTTGCCATCGGTGTAGACGACGGTCTCTTTCGTGTTGGCGCAGCTCTTGGTGAGGATCATGTGGTCGTTAGACATGTCTTTGAATACCACGAGGCGGTAGTTGTCGGGATGAATTCCTTTTTTCATTTTGTCTCTTTTTGCCGTCTAACCCGTTGTCTGTCAGACGATTGTTTATAATTTGGTTTTACTTTTCGTGCTGCAAAGATACGAACATTTTTTTGATTGGCAAAATATTTGTTGCAATATGTTGAAAAAAAGTCTACAATTGGTACGGTGAAGGGTGTTTGCGGGCAATAAAAGTTGAGGAACTGCGTTATGGCAGTGTATGAGAAAGACGATATTTCTTGCTGGCGGATGCTTTTGGGGCGTCCAGCACTACCTGAAGCAGGTGGCCGGCGTGTTGAATACCGAGGCGGGCTATGCCAATGGAAACAATGCTGAGTCGGCACCGAGTTACGAGGAGGTGTATACCGACTTGACGGGCTATGCCGAGGCGGTGCGGGTGGAGTATGACGCAAGGATTCTTGACTTGCGCAAGTTGTTGAAATTGTATTTCTTGTGTGTCGAGCCTACATCGGAGAACCGCCAGGGTGAGGATGAGGGGACGCGATACCGTACGGGTATCTATTACATTGACCCAGTGG
>CAZTVH010000319.1:0-2263 GCA_964616965.1 uncultured Bacteroidaceae bacterium
TCTTCGTTGTCGTCGCTGCGACCGCTCACCTTGGCTCGTTCCAGCATCCGGCGTATGAGCTCTTCGCGTGGCACGTCAAGTCGCACCATGCAGGTCAGTGTGCGTCCATGTTTGGCAAGCAGTTGGTCCAGCACTTCCGCTTGTGCCACGTTGCGGGGAAATCCGTCAAATAGGATACCCTTGCAGTCGTGGGCGATGGCGTTATCAATCATCTCAATGACAATTTCGTCGCTGACCAGTTGTCCTGCATCCATGATGTTTTTGATGCGTTTGCCAAGGTCGGTTTGGTCGGCTATCTCTTTGCGCAGCAGGTCTCCTGTGGAGATGTGCGTAAGCCCAAATTTCTCAACGATGAAATCACTCTGAGTGCCTTTGCCGGCACCGGGGGCACCGAAAATGACAATGTTTTTCATCAGTTGGGAAGAATTATTATTCAACAGATTCGATAGTTATGTTGAACACCAGGGGGCTGTAGGGCAGGATGTCCTTGCCGGCACCGCGTGCGCCGTAGGCTAGTTCGGAGGGCATGATGAGGGTGATATCGCTGCCTGCGGGCTGGCCCATAATGCCTTCGTCCCAACCCTTAATCATCATCTGTTCGCCAACCACATAGCTCAGGGGCTCGTAGGGACGGCCAGGCTGCACCTTGTCGGCTTCCTTAGCGTCGGCCTCGCGGCTGGTGTCGAAAAGGGTACCGTCGAGCAGACGGCCAGTGTAGTTCACGCTCACCTTTTTGCCTGCGGCCACAGAGGGACCGTCACCCTTCTTGTTCACAATCACATAGAGCCCGCTCTTGGTGGGCTTTGCGGTGATATTATTCTCGGCAATGTACTGGGCCAGAGTGGCGGCCTCGTTGTTCTTGCGCTGCTCCATCTCTTCAATAAAGTTGGCCTGCTCCTGAGCGAGTTCGTCTTTGGTCACGATTTCCATGAGCGAAATCTCATAGTAGAAATACTGACCCTTACCTTGCTCATACGTAGGAGGCATTTGGTTGGGCTGCATAAAGTTGCCAATCGAGTCGGCAGGAATCTTGAAGACGGCCTTTTCGCCGGTGTGCATCATCAGCAGACCTTCCTGGATGTCGCCTTTGAACATGCAGTCCTGAGCCACTTGGAATATACGGTCGGGGTTGCCAACGTTGGTGAAAAGGGTGTCGTTCTCAAGACGGAGGATGAGCTCGCCGACCAGCAGGTCTCCCACGCTGGGCTGCTCGCCGTCAGGATTGACGGTCTCAAAGCGGTACAGGATGCCGTTCTCTCCTTGCTTGAATTTGTTAGAGTTGCAAGCTGTCATAAAGGCAGCGCAGGTTAATGCCATAGTGGCAATTACTAAACATTTTTTCATGATTTGTTTGAATGAAATTTATTAATAGATACAATGTTGTAAACAATCACTGTTCGTGATGGCACCCTGTCGCCGTCGCCCGCCACGCCGTATGCCGTGTTCGACGGAGCAATGAGCCAGGCTTGGCTGCCGCATGGCACCACCGTCAGCAGGTCGTCTAGGGCCACTGTTACCTGCCGCCGTCCCACCGTCAGGGTGTCGGTCTGGTTGGTGTAGAAGGGGGTGCCGTCCAGTGCCTCTAAGCGGTAGTTGACTATCACCGTGTCGTCGGGGTTGATGGAGGCGCCGCTGCCGTGCGTGTACTCGTAGTACTGCGCACCGCAGGGCAATGCCTTCGTCGCCATGCCGCGACGTTGCAGGTATCCCTCTATCTGGGTGGCTTCCGACTGGATGACAACGCGGTTGGCGTTAATCATGTTCTCCTTGAAACGCGCGTTGTTGTCAGCCTCTATCTCTATGACGGGTGTGCGGTCGCCGCAGCCGGTCATAAATAGGGCAATAATCAGGTATGGTGCTATGCGTTTCATGCGGTCTGTATGGTTTTAAGTGGTTCCTGTCCGACAACACCTAGCAGCTCTTTCACAGCTCTGAGTGTGTTGTCCAGTGACATTTGGCAGGTGGCTCCTGCCGCCTTGGTGTGCCCGCCGCCGCCTAGTTTCTGGGCCATGAGGTTGACATTCACCTCATGCTTGGCTCGCAGCGAAACCTTGGTTCTGTTTGGCTCCTCTCGAAGTAGTGCGCCCACCTCTATCTCTGTCATCATCAGCGTGTAGTTCACCAGCCCCTCCATGTCTTCTCCCGTCACACCGTATTGCTGTTGGTCTTCATTCGTGAAATAGAAAAGTGCCACCCGCTGTTGGGGGAATATCTCCAACCGATGGCTCAATGCAAACCCATAGAACATCATTCGGTTGTATGT
>CAZTVH010000320.1:0-1298 GCA_964616965.1 uncultured Bacteroidaceae bacterium
CGTAGTCGCCCCAGCTGTTCTTGACCATGTAGTACTCGTTGCCCATCTGGTCTTTGGCGGTGCCGTAAATCAACATGCCGTGGTCGTCGGTGGTCTCACGGTTGTCGTAGGCCATCTGACGCTCTTCCTGGGTGACCCAACGCTGAGGGGTGGGGTGCTTGGCAGCCTCGTCCTGGATGTCCTTGGCCTTCATGCCGGTCCAGTGGGCCATGTCGCTACCCATAGTGGCAGTCACGGTGGTGGCGGGAAGCACGCAGAAGCCCTTGCGGGTACCCATGCGGAAGCCCTGTTCGCTCACGTCGGCACCCCAGGCTACGGTGTAGCCGTTGGCAACGGCGTTGTCGAAAATCTGCATCATCTCGTCGAGAGGCACATTGTAGCACTGGGCGTGACGCCAGTTGTCCTGAATCTCCAGGGGGAACTTCTCGTAGAAGGGATGGTGTGTGTAGGAGGTGATGCTCACATAGTCGTCGGGGTTGAGGCCGAGGCTCTCGTAGAAGCTCTTGGGGGTGTACTGCTTGCCGTTGTAGGTGAACTTTTCGGGCATCTGGCCCAGATAGATGGCGTGGGCGGCGCGGATGGCCTTCATGCAGAGGAGCTGGCCGTCCTTGTCGGTCTGCAGTTTCTTCAGCTTGTCGCTCTTAGCGATAGCGGCAACCATAGCGTCGGTGACGGCGCTGAGCTCGGTGTGGTCGCTGAGGGTGTCGCCGTATTCAACGCCGGGGCGCATCTCGGTTTCGGGGATAAGGCCGAAGGTTTTCATGCCGTAGATGACATCGTAGAACGAGCCGCCCTGCGAGAAACTCACGTCGCCGCTGGTGCGGATGGCAGCCATAGCGCGGTCGTTGTAGGTGTTCTCCACAATGTACATCTCGCTGAAGTCGTAGGTGCCCTTGTTCATGCGCAGCAGTTCGGCCTCGATGAATGCCAAGCCGCTGTAGCACCAGCAGGTGCCGGCGCGATGCTGGTTCTTAACGGAGGTGACGGGCAGCTCTTTCACAACGGTGAACTTGTAGCCTTCGTCCTCTTTCTCTTTCTGTTCGGTCTGTGCGAAAACGGTTGTGCACATGGCGATAACGCCGAGGAATAGGAATACTTTCTTCATTTGTGGGTGATTAGTTATTAAATTAATATTGTGTTTGCATTACATTTCGCGCTGCAAAATTACGATTTTTTTTCCATATAATGGATGTTGCGGTAAAAAAATACTTATGGGCAATACTATTTACAGCCAATAGCCGTTATTTTGACATGGAAAAAGACGTAGAAAAAACTGTCGAGGCCATACCCGAAATGGA
>CAZTVH010000320.1:1308-2255 GCA_964616965.1 uncultured Bacteroidaceae bacterium
CTGCAAAATTACGATTTTTTTCCCATATATTGTGTATCGGTGCAAATTAAATCTTAAATTTAATATTTACCATCCCCTCACTGTCTATGCGATGCGGACATACCGGAGCACTATAGTTAGTTATATTATGCCTCAGCAGTAGCATTTTTCCATACATTTCTACAATTTTTGCGCAATCCTGTTCAATATGGTAGATTGGTATGTTATTTCTACTTCATTAGTTAATCATTATTTAGACGTTACTTTAACACTTTAATAGTGTCGAAATAGTGTCGAAATAGTGTTGAAGTAATGTAGAACTACTGTTGATATGATGGAAGAAGAAAGGAATCATGAATTTTTGTGAGGGAAGATACTAATTGCGAGAAAATGACGTTGATAATAATATCTTCAGCCTCAGCAATGAGAATTATTTAGGCAGACAAAAACTATTGTAAACATGAAGAAAGAACGTAAAAAAAAACATCGAAGTGATACCCGAGATGGAGGGGTATGAAACTGAGTTGAGAACAATTGGCATGGTCAAGGCCAATATTGTGGCGATATTGGTGCTATTGCTACTGGGATTGCTGGGGTGGGTTGCCATGTATGCCATCTGGGGTGGTATCTCTTTTGGCAGGCCGTGGGGTGCCATGCTGTTTTGCATAGGCATTTTTGCAGGCGTTGCCTTACACGAACTGATACATGGATTCACATGGATGTATGTCACTCGCAGCGGTTTCAGTCATCTCCGCTTTGGTTTGTTACCAGGGGGTGTCTACTGCCACATCGACGTGCTCATGAATAAACGGAAATATGTGGTCGGTGCCTTGATGCCCTTGCTGCTGTTGGGGATTATCCCATATCTGCTTTCATTTGCCATCCATAGCCTGTGGATGATGGTCTTCGGTGCCATCTTCATCGCCTGTGCTATGGGCGATGTGCTGATAGTGTGGGCCATCCGCCAC
>CAZTVH010000321.1:0-2250 GCA_964616965.1 uncultured Bacteroidaceae bacterium
AAAATCCTCAACCGTACCAAAGGTTACTGGGGTAGAGGTAAAAACGTATGGACCGTTGCCAAGAACAAGTGGGAAAAGGGCCAGACCTACGCATACCGCGACAGAAAGAATAAGAAGAGAGAGTTCCGCGCACTGTGGATTAACCGTATCAATGCCGGTTGCCGCATCAACGGTATCTCCTATTCTGTGTTTATGGGCGAATTGCACAAGAACAACATCGAGCTTAACCGCAAGGTGCTTGCCGACCTGGCGATGAACAACCCCGAGGCTTTCACCGCTGTTGTGAAGATGGTTAAGAAATAAGCCAAAGAAACTGAGTGACTAACCTTTAAAACTTCAATGTCATGGGAAAAAATGAAATAATGCAATATGTAGAGGATTTGGTGGAGCGTAAAGACTTCCCCGAATTCAAGGCTGGCGATACCATCACTGTCCATTACAAAATTAGAGAAGGAAACAAGGAACGTATCCAGAACTTCCAAGGCGTTGTGCTTCAGCGCAGCGGAAGTGGTTCGACTGAGACCTTTACTGTCCGTAAGATTACCAACGGCGTTGGTGTGGAGCGTATCTTCCCCATCTGCAGCCCGTTCATCGAGCAAATCGATGTCAACAAGCATGGCGCCGTCCGCAGAGCTAGAATCTTCTATCTCCGCAATCTCACAGGTAAGAAAGCCCGTATCAAGGAAAAGAGACGCTAATCGATTTTCCAGTAGCGATAATCTGGCAAAGCGGCGGTCTCTTTCGAAGGCCGCCGCTTTTCTATTTATAAAAAAATTTGGTCATGTAGGTGAATCTTCGTATCTTTGCATATTTAAAACAACGCAGAAACTTCTAGTAACTTATTATATTTAAAGGAGAAACAAATAATGAAAGTAAATGTCAAAAACTTCGGTGTGGTGTCGCCTGAGCAAGAATGCTCTATTATTGACATCATCAAAATGGTAAATCCCGACGGTCTGAACAATTATTGTGCCGCCAAAGTCAACAACAATGCAGAGCTGATTGACCTTCGAACTACCATTACGACCGATTGCGACATTGAGCTGTTGGACACCACCAACAAGGAATGCCTCTCGGTGTTGCGCCACACCACAGCGCACATCATGGCCGAGGCTGTGCAGAACCTTTTCCCCGAGGCAAAGATAACTATCGGTCCCGCTACCGACAACGGCTTTTTCTACGACTTCGACTTCCGTCCCTTCAGCCGCGAAGACCTCGACGCAGTGGAGAAAGAGATGAAGTCGATTATCAAGAAAGCAACCCGATTGGAACGCAAAGAGGTGAGCCGCAACGAGGCTCTACAGATTATGACCGAGCGCAACGAACCTTACAAGGTGGAACTGCTGGAGGCCATACCCGAAGGAGAGACCATCACCATCTATCAGCAGAACAACTTCGTAGACCTCTGTCGCGGACCGCACCTGCTGAACACCCGTCCCATCAAGGGCTTTAAACTCCTGTCGTCGTCGAGCACCTACTGGCGCGGCGACAAGAAGAACAAGTCGCTCAGCCGCATCCACGGCACCGCTTTCTTCACCAAAGAGGAACTTGAGGGCTACCTTCAATATCTGGAAGACATCAAGAACCACGACCACAATAAGATTGGCCGCGAACTCGAAATCTTCACCACCGTCGACGTTATCGGCCAAGGACTGCCTCTGCTGATGCCCAAAGGCACCAAGATTGTGCAGACCCTCCAACGCTGGATTGAGGACGAGGAGACCCGTCGTGGCTATATGCGCACCAAGACCCCGCTGATGTCCAAGAGCGACCTCTACAAACTCTCAGGCCACTGGGACCACTACCGGGACAAGATGTTCATCATGGGCGACCCCGACGACGAGAAGGAGGTGCTGGCTATGCGTCCTATGACCTGCCCGTTCCAGTATTTCGTCTACAAGAACAGCCAAAAGTCCTACCGCGACCTGCCCTGCCGCTACGGCGAGACCTCTACCCTCTTCCGTAAGGAGGACAGCGGCGAGATGCACGGCCTGACCCGTGTGCGCCAGTTCACCATCAGCGAAGGCCACCTCATCGTGCGCCCCGACCAGATGGTAGAGGAATTCAAGGGCTGTATCGACCTGGCCAACTACTGTCTCACAACCCTCGGCCTCCACGACGATGTCACTTGGCACCTCTCTAAGTGGGATCCCGAAGATAAGGAAAAATACATCGGCGATGCCGAGACTTGGGAAACCACCCAGCAGCACATCCGCGACATCCTCAACGAACTCAACATCCCCTTCGTCG
>CAZTVH010000322.1:0-2236 GCA_964616965.1 uncultured Bacteroidaceae bacterium
GTCCTCCATTCCCGCCCCGCACAACGGCACACCTGTCTTGTGCGGGGCTTGATTCTTTGTTGTTCATAACTGTCGCTTTTAAATTGTGGACGGCACTATTGCCGCCCCATTATTCCTCGTTTACTGCAGTACATGTGTACTGCCCTGTGCTCGGACCGTATTCTATTGTCACTTCATATCCCTCTGCGAGCATCTGATTCATCCATTTGTATGCCAGTTCCTTGCTTGTTGTCGTATAGGTGACAACCTTTTTGGACATCGCATACCGGACCGTGTTGACATTTCTCGACACCGTCACCCGGTATCCTTCCTCGGCAAGGGCCATCATCCGCTGCAGGAAGTCGGCCCATTGCTGTTCGCTTACGATGGTTTCGGTGTGGGCCACGCCGTTAACGGTGTAACGTACCGTGTACGCCGTGAGGGGCTCTTCAATGCCGACTTGGGGTTCCGCACCGTTTTCTTTCGTGCAGCCTGCCGCTGCCATGCCCAGCACTGCCATGAGTGCCATTCTTCTAATCATTTTATTCATGTCTTTCTTTTTTTGTTATTAGTTTCGCTCTAATATAACATATGACTTATTTTTTCCACATTCACAAATGTCGCGTCCCTTTGGGACGCTGAGTAGTAAGGTTATCCCTGACCCCACACTGCGAAACCTAACGGTTTCTTGTATGGGGTTATTAAGATTCAGCATCTTCGATGCTTTTGAAAAATCAGTCAAATATAGCATAAGAGCCATTAGTTTTACTTTTGAGTTATGCTGACATTGTCGTCATATATCTTATCCGTTATCGCCCACAGCTGCCCTGTGCTCGCTATCACGAAATGGCATATCCTGTGTTCGTAGCGCGATATTACTATCAGGTCGTGCCTTATCGTATCCCCACCCACATATAGGGGAGCCTGCTTCGGATGGTATTTGACCGACACCCTCTTGCTGTTGCCGACGAACCTCGCCTCCACCTCCTTGGGTATCGGTGGCAGGTCGAAATCCTCCACCAGCACCGCCCATGCCGAATCAGTCTCCGCCTCAAGCAATGCCATCGCTACCGACAGCGTGTCGTTCACGCGGTAGTCCTTCACATACGCCGTCCGGATGCCCTCGGCGTCCTTATAGCGCTTGTACACCTCGTCGCAGTCCGCCAACGACACGGGTTTGGGCATACATTTCAGCCACAGCGCCAGTGCCACTGCCGACAGGCAGAGCCCCACGGCAATAAGCCAGAACCGGATGTCACTACGCGTTAGCCTCATTTTGCAGGACATTTGTTATAGTGGTGTTTAGGTATGTGCTGGTGACACCGACGGTGGCACGCGCCGTCATCACTTCCCTTGGAGGAATACATGCATAGCATCCCATGCCTATCATAAACGCCGCGCAGGCCGCGGCGGCATAGCGTCGCAACTCCCTGCGACGCGTTCGGCGTTTCGCCTCGGCCATCGCAGTGGCGGCCAACTGGAGCATCTCATCGCTGCCATAGGGGCAGCGGTTCCCCTCCATCGCTCCGACGTGGAGGCCGATCAATTCATCAAAATTCGTCTTCATATTGTTGTCTTAACTTTTTAATTGCACGTTTGTATCGCTGGGCGGCGGCATTCTCACCCAGCCCCACCTCTTCACTGATCTCCCTATAGCTGAACCCGTCGAGACGCATGGTGACAATGCTGCGGTCGGGCTCCGCAAGGCGGTCTATCAGCCGGAGCAACTCCTCGTAGTCCGTCTGCGCCGAGGCCGTGGCCTTCGTGGCCAGCAACTGCTCCTCGTCGGGCGAAAGGGACACCGTCCTCACGCCGTGCTGCCTGCGCATGAGCATGAGCATAGTGTTGCTGGCCACCCTGTGCACCCACGCCTTCTCGCGCCTGCTGTCGCGCAGTGTGTCGAGCGAATTCCAGAGCGCCACGAGCACCTCCTGATAGGCGTCACGCACCTCCCACGCACTGTCCAAACAGTAGCTTGCACAGATGCTCCACAGCATGCCGCCATACTGCTCCACCAACCGGTAATATTTTTCTTTGTTCGACATTATATCTCACGTTTCGCCCTATAAGGTGCAAAAAAAGGAAAAATATGACACGCGACCCCCGTATTTAATTTTTTTTAACGATAAAATCCCACTTTTCTCCACCCCTCAAGCCAAAACGGGGCGGTGCAGGCCGGCAGTGCGGCAGCATCGGTTTCAATTTTCGTGTTGCTCATGTTGAAAATCTATTTTTGTTCATTTGCGATCAAGTTTGT
>CAZTVH010000323.1:0-2217 GCA_964616965.1 uncultured Bacteroidaceae bacterium
TCTACCGTGTGCAGCAGCCCAACCCATACCCGATGGGGACAGTGGCAACGTTCGGAAACTAGTGATGTTTAAACTTAAGAGTAAATAGTAAAATCTAAAACCTGAATGAATATGGCAGCCAATTCTCTACGTTCAACATTCAACTCATTATACCTTTGGCTATATCGGTCGCTGCTGCCACGACGCTATGCCCGTTATCTGCAACGTGCAGGCGGTGACGTGGAAAAGTGCCACGAGGCGTTGCTGTACGGCACCTATTACGAGGAGTACGACAGCTACGACTTCGCCCACAAGAGCCCTGCCGAGCGGCGCAAATATGTCACCGATGCTTACCGCAACCGGCGCTGCCGCCGCATGAATAATGCCAGGCAGCAGGCCGTGGTGATGGACAAGTACCGCACGGCGGTGCTGTTCAAAGACTATTACGGTCGCAAGTTCATGCTGTGCGACGGAGAGGGGAAGTGCGACGACTTTGTGCGTTTCGGCATGGAGGAGGGCTGGCTGGTGGTGAAGCCTGTCGACGACTGTGCCGGTCGGGGTGTGCAGCTGTTGCACGCTGACGATGAGCAGGGTTGGCGCAGCCATTACCAGCAGATGATGGGGCAGGGGCGACGCTATATCGCAGAGCAGCGCATTGTGCAACATCCCTCGATGGCACGGTGGAACGAGAGTTCGGTCAACACGGTGCGTATCAACACGCTCAATCATTATGGAGTCATCAGACTGCTGACGGCCAACATACGCTGCGGCTGCAAAGGGGCCTTTTGCGACAACTGCGCGCAGGGAGGCTATTGTGCCAATGTCGACCCCGTCAAGGGCATCATTATCACCTCCGCCACAAGCAAGGGGCCAGAGAAGTACGACCGCCACCCCGACAGCGGCATCGCCTTTGTAGGAGAGCAGATACTCTGCTGGAAAGAGTTGTTCTCGCTAGCCTTCAGTTGTGCGCGTAGGCTGCCCAAGCTGGTGTATGTCAGTTGGGACTTTGCCCTCACCGCCGACGGTTGGATACTGGTGGAGGCGAACAAAGGCGAATTGATAGCCGACCAGCGCAATCTGGGCAGGGGGCTTAGGAGAGAATTTGATGGTTGAGAGTTGAAAAATGAATTTGTTAATTCGTAAATTCGTTAATTTGTTAATTCGTTAATCAAAAAAGACTAACACATTCACACATTTGTTTTCTCCACGTATCTCGCGTATCACAAGTATTATTTATACGTGTAATACGCGTGATACGTGGAGAATGTAATCCGACTAACACATTAACACGTTAACACATTCACACATTCAATATAATTCTCACTTCATTCCCCGTGCGGTCTTGATTTGTTCGTAGGCTTCGTTGATTTCGCGGAATTGGGCTTCGGCGTTTTTCTTCACCTCTTCGCCCATGCCTTCCACCTTGTCGGGATGATATTTCATTGCCAGACGGCGGTAGGCCTTTTTGACCTCCTCGTCGGTGGCTGTGGAGTCGAGCCCCAGCACCTTGTAGGGGTCTTTGCGTGGTTGGGAATAGGAGGAGGAGCTTGACGAACCCGAATAGCCCGAATGGCTAGAGCCATTGTAATAGCTGTTTCCGCCGCCAAAACGCGTGCCTACATGGCGTGTGTAGATGCTTACATAGTCGCGGGAGTTGATGCCCAGACCGGTGGCGATGTCGCGCAGGACAGTGTTCTCGGCAGAGCCGTAGGCGTTGTCGGCCACCGCCAGCCCGAAGAGGAAGTCCACCATGTGGTAGCGGGTGGTGTAGTCGGTATTTTGCTTGATTTGGTAGCAGATGGCTGCAATGTTGATGTCGCGTTCGGGGCGCACCAGGTCGCGGAGCATGGCGAGGTATTGTTTGCCACGCTCCTCGCCATAGTTGGCTAAGAGAAAGCGTTTCACATAGTCCAGCTCCGACCGCTTGACATTGCCGTCGGCCTTGATGACTGCGGCGATAAGGACTATGAGTGCTAGGTTGACATCGTCCTGCGAACCGGTATTGCGGTAGGGGCCGTAGTGGCGACGGAAGTCTTGGCTGCCATCGCCAACCTCTTTGTTGCGTTCAATGCTACTGCCTATGTAGTAGCCCAGCAGTGCGCCAAGCGGACCCATGCCTGTCCAGCTGAGTGCGAAGAAACCGAGTCCGGTGAGTATCCATTTCGTTAAGCCCATAGATGTTGAAGAATGCGTTAACGTGTAAATGTGTTAACGTGTAAATCATTTGACTAACGAATT
>CAZTVH010000324.1:0-378 GCA_964616965.1 uncultured Bacteroidaceae bacterium
AGGTAAAGCGAGGGTCATCATTATGGATTAAAGAGAAAAGATATGTACGCGCCCATTTTTCATGGCAAGAAGGATTCGGCGCATTCTCGTATGGGAAATCGCAAGTCAGCAATGTGGTAAATTACATTCAAAATCAAGAGAGTCATCATGCCAAGCATACATTTCGCGACGAGTATTTGGTATTTTTACGATTGTTTGAAATAGAACACGATACAAAATACATTTTCAACGAATTGGAATAACAATTGAACGAAAACCCCTACGGGGTATGTAGATGTGGGGGGGTAATGCAATTTGCTATTGAACGAAAACCCCTACGGGGCCTCAGACGGGGCTCGTTTCACACGTTATTGAACGAAAAACACCTACGGGGTATCG
>CAZTVH010000324.1:388-2212 GCA_964616965.1 uncultured Bacteroidaceae bacterium
CCTGCGGGCGTGGAAGTATATTGCATCCAATAATTACCCCGACGGGGTTCCAGGTCAATAGCCATCCGTCATGACGAATCCACCAATTACCCCCTAGGGGTATCGGATGGGGCACGTCGCATACGTTATTGTTTGGCTATTTTGTTTTTGTCTTTTGCACACAATAAAATGACGCTTTATGCGTTATCTAGGATAATAACATCAAACAACCCATCTTATGATTGACAACACTGGTACTCCTTTTAACGCCATCAGCGGCGAAAAGCATTTAGGTATTATTCCCTCAATGGCCAACCGCCACGGCTTGATAGCCGGTGCCACGGGCACGGGCAAGACCTGTTCGTTACAGAATTTGGCGGAGACGTTCAGCGCAATGGGCGTCCCCGTGTTTGCCACCGACATCAAGGGCGACCTGACGGGCGTGAGCAAGGCGGGCGGCGGCAACGTGCATTTTGAGAAGAGCGTCGAGGACAACCACTTGAAGGAATGTGGCTTTGAATACAAGGCCTATCCCGTATGCGTGTGGGACGTGTTTGGCGAGGCGGGGCATCCACTGCGCACCACGGTGAGCGAGATGGGTCCCATACTGCTGAGTCGCATATTGGACTTGAACGATACGCAGAGCGATGTGCTGAACATGGTGTTCCGCATAGCCGACGACAAGGAGTTGCTGCTGCTCGACCTGAAGGACCTGCGCAAGATGCTTGAAGAAGTGGGCAACAACCGCACACAGTATATCACCGCCTACGGCAACATCAGCATTGCCACCATCGGGGCCATCCAGCGCAGCCTGCTGAGTCTTGAGGACCAAGGGGGCGACCAGTTCTTTGGCGAGCCCGCCATCGACATCTACGACTTTATGCAGACCCGCCAAGGACGCGGCGTTATCAACATACTGGCATCGGACAAGATAGTCAATTCGCCCAAGGTGTACACCTCGTTCCTGCTCTACCTGCTGAGCGAGCTGTTTGAGGAACTGCCCGAAGTGGGCGACTTGGACAAGCCGAAGCTGGTGTTCTTCTTCGACGAGGCACACATGCTGTTCAACGGCATCAGCAAGTCGCTGCTGGAGAAGATAGAGCAGATTGTGCGCCTGATACGCTCGAAGGGCGTGGGCGTATACTTCTGCACACAGAATCCCGCCGACATCCCCGACACGGTGCTGGGACAGCTGGGCAACCGCGTACAGCACGCCCTGCGTGCCTACACTCCGCACGAGCAGAAGGCGGTGAAGGTGGCAGCCGACTCGTTCCGCACCAACCCTGAGTTCGACACCTCGAAGGTGATAACCGAACTGGCGGTGGGCGAAGCGTTGGTGTCGTTCCTCGACCCGAAGGGTATGCCCTCGATGGTGGAACGTGCCAAGGTGCTGCCTCCCGAAGGACAGGCAGGTGCCATCACCCCCGACGAACGCCAGCGGGTCATCCAGACCTCGATGGTGTATGGCAAATACGACAAGACCGTCGACCGCGAATCCGCCTACGAGATACTGACCGAGAAACTACAGAAAGAGCAGGAGGCCAAAGAACTGGCCGCCCAACAAAAAGAAGAGGAGAAACTGCGCAAGGAAGAAGAAAAGCGTCAGGCCGCCGAGGAGCGCAAGCAAGCCGCCGAAGAGCGCAAACGCAAAGCCGAAGAACGTGAGCGTCAGCGTGCCAAGGAGAAGAGCCTGGGCGGAAGCCTGCAGAAAATGGTGGTAACCAAAGCCAAGCGCGAAGCCGTGAACGCCGCCTTCAAATTCGGCCGCGGACTGCTAGGCTCATTGCTGAAAGGAAAGTGAGAATAAGGTAAAAACTAAAAAGTAAAAACTAAAAGGTGTTTGCT
>CAZTVH010000325.1:0-2200 GCA_964616965.1 uncultured Bacteroidaceae bacterium
GCTTGTCGCCCCAGTTGAGGAAGCCCCAGAGGAAATCGAAGCGGAAGTCGTCGCTATGCCATTGGGCACGTTCCTTGCGGTCTTCGGCAAGCTGACGAATGACTGAGGGCGATTCCACTTCTTCATCTTCTATCAAGGCTGAAAATTCGGTATTGGTAACATGGAACGATTCCACATCTACCTTGCCCCTGTCCTGTTCATACGACTTCAGATTCTCACCACGGCAGTAAATGACGTTCACCTTGGCGTAATCCTGCGCCTTCAATGCGATGTCATCCATAGCACAGGGCACTCCCATCGAAACAGAGGCGTAGTCCTCAGCCGCCAACTTGATGCGACGCGCACGAAGTGTATCAACACCTCTTTCGGTATTAATGGTCACCTTGCTGTAGTCCTCGGCTGAGACAGAGAGTTTGACGATGTTTGATGGACACAGCACATCCACTTGGGCATAATCCTCGGTGTGGATGTCGGTAGAAGCATCTAGCACCAAATGTAGGCGCAGACGGTCGACACCTGGGATGGTCTCAATCCTCAACTGTCTGCCGTACTTGCCACCAATGCCGTATTCGAGACCTTTGGGAGTACCTGATTTGTTGGGATTGCTGTATTCGAGATACTCGACCGAGTCATTGACAATCTCCACTTTGCAGTAGCCGGACAATTTGACGCTTTCCACCTTTTGATAGAAGTTGATGCGAAACACTTTCAGTGTGTCGTCGATGTCGCCAGCCTTGGCGTTGAACACCATGAGCATAAGGGCGACCAGTGAAATGATTCTTGTTTTCATGTTTATCGTTATTTATTGTTATACTTTAGAAATCAATACGGGTAAGCAGTTCTCCGCGAGCCTCGGAGTAGGATTGATAGGCATAGTCGCGGACGGTGTTGCTAACACGGCTGCGGAAGGCACGGAAACGTTCTCTGACCGTGGGTTGGTAGGCAATCTGTACCACCTCCATTTGTGCCGACGGGGATGGCATCAGCATGATGTCGATATACTCAATCACCGTGGTGTCCTCTTGCTGTGGTGCGGGCATGGGGTCGACTTCGGCCAGCAATGACGGCTCGTCAAACGTGGGCGGCTCGTATTGTGGCAACAACTCAACAGTCTCATCTGGCATTGGGGATACTGGTTCGGTAGGCTGGGTTATTGGTTTTGCCGTTTTGACAACTATGGTTGATACCTCCTCTTGCTGCTGCACCATTGGTTCGACAGGTTTCGGTGCCGTGACTGGCTGACGGTTCTGGGCTATCATGCCCGTCTGCTCGGTAGGCTTATCGTTAGGCCACATCAGATAAACGCCGCCAATCAGCACCGCTGCCACACAGGCTGCGGCAGCCCACCGCCACAGAGGAACGACTCTGGCCTCGTGACGCATCAAGCTCTCCTTGTCGGGATAAGTCATCG
This sequence comes from uncultured Bacteroidaceae bacterium, assembly GCA_964616965.1. Classification (GTDB taxonomy): domain Bacteria; phylum Bacteroidota; class Bacteroidia; order Bacteroidales; family P3; genus Colimorpha. The sequence continues at coordinate 1,412 of CAZTVH010000325.1, forward strand.
GCTCATCCTCCAGTTTGAGGACAGGGTCGTAGAGCGACAGCTCTTCCGCCAGCTCGGGATGCTGGGCGGCGAACCGCTCCACTGCGGCACGCTCCTTGGTGGTCAGCTCACCTTCGCAGTAGCGGTAGAAGTACTCCTCGTAATTATCTGTTGTTATTATCATAGCCTAAAGCAATTAATGTTTTCTTTAATGATACGCGGGCGCGGAAAAGATACACAGACACTTGCTTTTCGGTAAGCGAGAGCATGTCGGCGATTTCTTTGCAACTATAGCCCTCCACATCTTTCAACTGCACGGCCTCGCGTTGCACCTGCGGCAGACGTTCTAGGGCTTTGTGCAGTGCGTCTTGAAGGTCGAAACGTTCGTCGGGCTGCACCATTCGGTCGGGTTCCAAGAGCGGTTGGACCTGCTGTTTAACCTGCTCATGCCGATGATGGCTCATCAGACAATTGTGAACCACGGTGAACAGAAACGACTTGCCCTTCTCTACCTCCACCTGTTCCCTGCGCTCCCACAACGAAGCGTAGGCTTCCTGCACAGCATCCCTTGCCTCCTCACCACCACCGCAGCGCACCGCGAAGCGGTACACATCGTCGGCCCAAAGCCTCACACCGTTGTTGTATTCTTTTTGCGTCATTTGCTATATAAACGCGCGAAAGGCAAAAATACTACAGCTCGAAGAAAAAAAAATTGAGAATTGTTGGCGAGGCTGTCAATTCTCAATACTTAATAATATGGACGGTATTATTCCCCTAACACATTGATTATCTCCTTCAGCCTAGGAGCTA
>CAZTVH010000326.1:0-2134 GCA_964616965.1 uncultured Bacteroidaceae bacterium
GAGTAATCCATCATAAGCGTATTTGTACCCGCATTTACTTGTCAAACTTTAGTAAATAATCCGTCATACCGTTCACCAGGGCGCAATCAATTCTCACATTCCAATCTCGCCTCGTCGCTCAGTGGCAGCATATAGTAGACCGACATCGCGTCGCGATAAAACTCCACCGCACCCCAGCGCTGCCAATAGCGGTGGGTCTTCAGGTGGTGCATCACGGGGATAAAGACAAAGTCGTAATCCTGCAGGTCGTTCCAAATATCCATCACCATGTCGTAATTCAGCCGTGTGCCACGGTAGGGCTCTGCCACGATAAACGAGAACACCGCAATATACCGCATCCCGTTCAGCCTCGCCAACAACGCCGGCTGCTCCACGGCCATCTGCTGCGTCTCTTCTTCAATGCGGTAGTCGCTCATATTCAGCAGCCCTATCGTCTTCCCCTCGGCATCCACGGCCTTCACGCTCATCGGCCAGTTGAAATGCAGGTGTTCCACCCAGTCCTCCACCTCGTCGGGGGCAAAACCATATTGGCGCACCATCCAGCGCACCGTCTCGGCGGCATCGTCCGCCGTCATCCGTTGTACACTATAGCTCATTGCCACCCCCCACTGTCACATTGTTATACGAAAGCAGCATATAGGGATGGTACGACAGCTTCGACTTCCTCAGCCCCTCCAGCCCCATATCCTCCTCGCGGTTCACATACACATACTGCTCTGGCAGATGCAACGCAAACTGCTGGTTGATGATATTGAATGCCCCGTCCACAGTGCGGTCCGCCTTCTCCACCAGCACGTCGAAGGTGTCGTGCGTCACTGCCGACCCGTAGGTGAACGCCACCATGCGCCCGCCCACATAGATGCAGCCGCCACGCATACCCAGCTCGCCCCAGTGCGCCAACACCGTCTCCATAGCCCGCTGCTCGGCACGCACCGTTTCGTTGTAGAAAGGCTCGTCCTGATGCACCTCGTTGCGCCACAGCATCGACAGCTGCCGACACTCGTCGAACCGCTCTGGCGCGAGCTCCACATATGCAAAGTCGGGATGCTCCGACAGGAACTTATTCACATGGTTGCGCTTCGCCTTGAGGTTCTTGCCCTTCATCTCCGCCAACTCCTGTCGCAGATAGATATAGTCGTACTGGTTTCTGCGAGGCTCCACGTCGACACGGCCCGGCATCAGCGCCCTGACGTGCGCGGCATGGTCGTCCTCCAACCCCATTATCTGCAAATCGGCACCCACCTCGGCGGCATCGCCACACAGCATCTCCAGCAGCCTCTCCTCAGGAGGCTCCACACAGCACAGCATATAGGCCCGCCTCCCCTCGATGCTGAACCGAAACACCACCACCCCCTCGCCAATACACACCTCGGTATTGAACCAAAACTGCCACCCAATCAGGTTGGCAAAAGTCAGGTTACAGTTGCGTCGACCCGCTGCCAGCGTCACCCGCTGCACCGATTCTCGGTCCTCCACCGTCAGCCTATGAAACTCCAATCGCTCTATTTTGCAGCCCTCTGTCATACTTATACTCATCAAATTTGTGTACGCAAAAATACAAAAAATCTGGCTATTATTGATTTTATTCGTATATTTGCTAATTCAAATTATTGAGGCCCGACACCGCAACAATTTGAACGAATGCAGATTGAAAAGATTACAGCATTTCAAACAAAGACTTATTTAAAATATTACCACAATGAAAAGAATACTGATAGTAGGTGCAGGCGGACAAATTGGTTCCGAACTCACACGTAATCTCAGAGACATCTATGGCGACAGCAACGTTGTCTGCAGCGACCTCCGTCCGCTGAAGGGCGACCCCTATGAGCGCGGCCCAGTCGAACGCATCGATTCCACTCAAATCATGCAGATTGCCACCGCCGTCAAGCAGTACAACATCGACACCATCTACAACCTCGCCGCCATCCTCAGCGCCACCGCCGAGCTCAACCCCATGCTGGGCTGGAACGTAGGCATCGGCTCCCTGGTCAACTGCCTCGAAGTGGCCCGCCTCTTCGGCTGCGCCGTCTTCACACCCTCCTCCATCGGCGCCTTCGGCCCCTCCACTCCCCACGACAACACCCCGCAGGACACCATCCAGCGCCCCAACACCATCTACGGCGTCACCAAG
>CAZTVH010000327.1:0-2134 GCA_964616965.1 uncultured Bacteroidaceae bacterium
ACTTGATGCTGGGCGGTAAGAAGACCATTGCCTATAAGATTTTCTACGAGGCAATCGACGTGGTGAGCGACCGTACAAAAGAGGACGGCCTCGAGGTGTGGAAGAAGGCTCTTGCCAACATCACCCCCTCTGTCGAGGTGAAGAGCCGCCGTATTGGTGGTGCCACTTTCCAGGTGCCTACCGAGATTCGTCCCGAGCGCAAACAGTCGATCGGCATGAAGAACCTGATTAGCTTCAGCCGCAAACGTGGTGAGAAGACGATGGCCTTGAAACTGGCCGCCGAGATTCAGGCCGCTTATAAGGAAGAGGGTGCCGCCTTCAAGCGTAAGGAGGATATCCACCGTATGGCTGAGGCTAATAAGGCCTTCTCGCACTTCCGTTTCTAATATAATTAAGAATACATTTAAATAAGATAGCTTCCCTACAAATAGCAAATAGATGTCAGACCTTAAGTACACAAGAAATATCGGCATAATGGCCCACATCGACGCCGGCAAGACGACGACGACCGAGCGTATACTCTTTTATACCGGCAAGAACTATAAGCTGGGGGAGACGCACGAGGGGTCGGCCACCATGGACTGGATGGTGCAGGAGCAGGAGAGGGGTATCACCATCACTTCTGCCGCCACCACTGTGTATTGGGACTGGCATGATAATCGCTATAAGTATAACATTATCGATACGCCGGGCCATGTGGATTTCACGGTTGAGGTGGAGCGTTCGCTGCGAGTGCTGGATGGCGCGATAGCCATCTTCTGCGCCGTGGGCGGCGTGGAGCCCCAGTCGGAGACGGTGTGGCGCCAGGCTGACAAGTACAGCGTGCCCCGCATCGCGTTTATCAACAAGATGGACCGTTCGGGTGCCGACTTCTTCGGCGTGGTCAACCAGATAAAGGAGCGTTTGGGTGCCAACCCTATACCCATTGAGATTCCCATTGGACAGGAAGACCTGTACAAGGGTGTGGTAGACCTGATTTCGAACAAGGCGTTGGTGTGGGACGAGTCGTCGAACGGCCAGCGTTTTGAGGAAATCCCCATGCCGGAGGATTTGAAGGAGGTGGCTGCCGAGTACCGCCAGAAACTGATAGAGGGTGTTGCCGAGGAGAACGAGGAACTGATGATGAAGTTCTTCGACGACCCCGACAGCATCACTGCCGACGAGGTGATTGCCGAGATACGCAAGGCAACGCTGTCGATGAAGATTGTGCCGGTGATGTGCGGCTCCGCCTTTAAGAACAAGGGTGTGCAGACGCTGCTCGACGCAGTGGCGGCATTCCTGCCCAGCCCGCTGGACATGAAGGAGGTGGACGGCATCAACCCCAAGACCGAGAAGGAAGAGTCGCGTCCGATAGACGTGAAGGCCCCGTTCTCGGCTTTGGCGTTTAAGATTGCCACCGACCCCTATGTGGGTCGGCTGTGCTTCTTCCGCGTGTATAGCGGCGCGCTGGAGTCGGGTTCGTATGTCTACAATGCCAACACTGGCAAGAAGGAGCGCATCTCGCGCATCATGCAGATGCACTCGAACAAGCAGAACCCGCTGGACCGCATCGAGGCTGGCGACATTGGCGCCGCCGTTGGCTTTAAGGACATCAAAACCGGCCATACGCTGTGCGACGAGAAACACCCCATCATACTTGAGTCGATGAAGTTCCCCGAGCCTGTTATCAGCATCGCTGTGGAGCCGCTGACACAGGGCGACATGGACAAGTTGACCAATGCGCTGACCAAGCTGGTGGAGGAAGACCCCACCTTCCGTGTCAAGACTGACGAGGTGTCGGGCCAGACCATCATCAGCGGTATGGGCGAACTGCACTTGGACATTATCCTCGACCGTCTGCGCCGAGAGTTTCAGGTGGAGGTGAACCAGGGTCGTCCGCAGGTGGCATATAAGGAGGCTATCACTACGACCGTCCAACATCACGAGATTTACAAGAAGCAGACTGGCGGCAAGGGTAAGTTTGCCGACATCCTGTTTGAGATTGGCCCTGCCGACGAAGGCTTCGTGGGCCTGCAGTTTGTGAACGAGGTGAAGGGCGGCAATATTCCGAAAGAGTATATCCCTGCTATCGAAAAGGGCTTCAAGGAGGCTATGCAGAACGGTGTCCTGGCGGGCTATCCGATGGACAGCATGA
>CAZTVH010000328.1:0-2117 GCA_964616965.1 uncultured Bacteroidaceae bacterium
TTGGTTTCGTGCATTAGATGGCACAAAGTGGTACTCTGGAAAAAAGTCCGTAGCCTTCCATCGCTCACGGTGTTGCTGCGCCTGCATAGAGGTGAAGCAGAAGAGTGTCAAGACAAGAAGGACTCCGATGCGTTTCATACTATTCGATTTCAAGAAGCAGTCCCTTCAGGTATTCCCCTTCGGGATGATAGATACTAACTGGGTGGTCCATGGCATGAGGCAGTTGGCGCACGATGCGCACTTGCTTGTGGGCATTGGCGGCAGCGGTGAAACAGACAGTCTTAAAGTCGTCGTTGCTCACCGCCTGACTGCAACTGAAGGTCAGCAACAGCCCACCGGGGCGTATCTTCTCCATTGCCCGCTGGTTGATGTTTCGATAGCCTTTCAGCCCTTGCTGCAGGCTGCGGTGGTTCTTGGCAAAGGCGGGCGGGTCAAGGATGATGAGGTTGAATTGGTTGTCAACTTCCTCCATATATTTCAACACATCAGCCACCACTCCCCTATGGGATGCCCCATCGCCGAAATTCAGCGTCACGTTGCGGTCGCACAATTCGATGGCTTTCTTGCTGATATCCACCGTTTCCACATAGCTTGCCCCTCCGCGCAAGGCGGCAAGGCTGAAGCCTCCCGTGTAGCCAAAGCAGTTCAGCACCCGCTGCCCTTCGGCAAGCGATGCCACCAGATTGCGGTTCTCGCGCTGGTCGACGAAGAAGCCAGTCTTCTGCCCTTCGTAGAAGTTGATGAGCATCCTATTGCCATGCTCACAAATCTCCCATTCCTCAGGCTCATCACCCCAGATGTATCCATCCTCACAGCCTCCCGGCACGGTGGCACTACTCTTGTCAAATACTGACTTGATTCCATGTTTGCCCAGCAGGTCGACAAACAATTCCGTGAGCATAGGGAAAAGCCTGTGCATACCCACCGAGTGCGCCTGCATCACCAACACCCCGTTGTACCAGTCGCACACCAATCCGGGCATACAATCGCCTTCGGCATGGACCAGACGGAAGACATTAGTTAATTGAGAATTGAGAATTGAGAATTGAGAATTATCGACCACACCAAACACGTCCTTCTTATTACCAAAGAATCCCAAGCGTTCACGGTAGGCGATGGCACTCTGCAGTCTTTCACGGAAGAACTGTTCGTCCGCCTGCTGGGTGTCGAACGACAGCACCTTGCAGATTATCGAATCGGACTGGTAGTGTCCCACTGCCTGCCACCGCCCGTCGGCGGCAACCACATCCACCAAGTCGCCCTCCTGTGGCTCGCCCACAATCTTCCGCACCGCACCCGAAAATATCCACGGATGGCGACGCATCACGGCCTTATCCTTGCCGGGGGCTAAGTGTAGCGTGGCTCTCACTGCTTCAACAGTTTGATTGTTTCTAACGGATTCTCCGACTTAAACACGGCATTGCCTGCCACCAACACATCGGCACCTGCGGCAAACAGCCGTGGCGCATTCTCCACATTCACACCGCCGTCCACCTCTATCAGGCACTGTGGAGCCTTGCGGTCGCAAAGCGCACGCAACTGCTTCACCTTGTTGTAGGTATTCTCTATAAACTTCTGTCCACCGAAGCCGGGATTGACCGACATCAGCAGCACTACGTCGCACAACTGCACGGTGTCCTCCAGCAGGCTGACCGCCGTACCGGGATTCAGTACCACGCCGCACTTCATCCCAGCGTCTTTAATAGCATGGAGTGTACGGTCCAAATGTGTACTCGCCTCGTAGTGCACCGTCAGTATATCGGCACCCGCCTCCTTGAAGTCGTTCACATAACGACCGGGGTCTACAATCATCAGATGCACATCCAACGGCTTGTGGGCATGTTTCTTGATATGCTTCACGACGGGCTGTCCGAAACTGATGTTCGGCACAAATACGCCGTCCATCACATCCACATGTAGCCAGTCACATTCGCTCTCATTGAGCATCTCTATGTCGCGCTGTAGGTTGCCAAAGTCTGCACTAAGCAAAGAAGGTGATATTAGTTTCATTTTGAGTAATATAAATGTTGCGTCAGCCTTAAATGTCTCCGGCGACTCGCCGGTTGCGTCAGCCTTAAATGTCTCCGGCGACTCGCCGGTTGCGTCAGCCTTAAATG
>CAZTVH010000329.1:0-2104 GCA_964616965.1 uncultured Bacteroidaceae bacterium
AGTCGATTGACCGCCTCGTCGACAACATCATCGACGACAAGATAAAGCAAAACCAGCTGCAGAACTGCGACCTCACCTTTGGCGAAGTGACCAAGATACGCTCGTTCCTCAAATCGAAGCTGGTGAGCATATACCATTCCAGAATATCCTATCCCGTTGCACAGAAAACAGAGGAGAAAGAGAGAATTAAGAATTAGCTGTCGCACAATGTATCAACATATAAACAGATCAACTACCATGAAGAAAAACATCATCACCCACGTCGGCATCATATTGGTGCTGATAGCAATCTCGGCCATCTACTTCATGCCCATACTGCAAGGTAAGGCCCTGCCACAGGGCGACCTGCAGAAATATGAAGGCATGGCAAAGGCACAGAAAGACTACCACGACGCAACAGGCGAATACACGACATGGTGCCCCAGCATGTTCGGCGGCATGCCCGGCTACCAAATCACCAACAGTCCGCAGCACTCGATGTACACTCCCGTCAAGAACATCCTGACGCTGCAGATATTTGGCCGACAGAACGACATGGGCGTGATGTTCCTCTACCTGCTGGGGTTCTACGTTGCCCTAGTGGCCCTGGGCGTAAGCCCTTGGCTGGCACTGTTGGGCGGACTGGCTTTCGGGCTGGGCAGCTATAATATCATCATCATCGAGGCAGGCCATATCACCAAGGCATGGGCTATGGCCATGATGGCTCCCGTGCTGGCAGGCATGATGCTGTGCATGAAAGGTGCGGGCAGGTTGAAAGATGAGAAGAAACGAGGTGTCGCCAACCTGGTGTGGGGCGGCATCCTGTTCACCTTGGCATTAGGCACCCAGATAGCGTTGAACCACATACAGATTACCTTCTACACCGCCCTCGCGGGCGTGGCAATGGGCATTGCCTACCTGTGCCACTCGATTAAGGAAAAGTATTTCGGCAAACTGATGATAGGCGTGGGCGTACTGCTGCTGGGCGTCCTGCTGGCACTGGCCTGCAACACCCGCCACCTGCTGGTGAACGAGGAGTATATGCAATACACCATGCGCGGAGGCAGCGAAATCACCGTCACGCCGCAAGACCTGTATGGCGAGGAATTCCCGCGCAACAACAACGCCAACGAGCGCGGGCTGGACATCAACTATGCCTTCAGCTGGAGCTACGGCATAGGCGAGACATACACCCTGCTGGTGCCTGGCGCACGCGGTGGCGGCAGCATCGAGCCTGTGGACAAGAGCAGTGCGTCGTACAGCACTTTCCACCAAGACAAGGTGCCGCTCTACTGGGGCGACCAGCCCTTCACCAGCGGCCCCGTCTATTTCGGTGCCATCATCGTGTTCCTGTTCCTTTTCGGGCTGCTCACCGTCAAAGGGCCCGAACGGTGGTGGATATTGGCGGCCACGGTGGTGGCCATCATCCTGTCGTGGGGCAAGAACCTGATGGGCTTCAACGGCTGGGTGTTCGAACACCTGCCGCTGTACAACAAGTTCCGCACCCCCTCTATGAGCCTGGTGCTGGCCAATGTGCTGGCCGTGCTGCTGGCCGTGCTGGGATTGCGCGAGCTATTCTCTGGTCGGCTGGAGCCGAAAAAAGCAATGCGTTCGCTCTACATCTCGGCAGGCGCAACGGTGGGCATCATACTGATAGGACTGCTAATGGGCGGAGGACTGCCGTATAGCGGCAGTGCCGACAACGAGATGGCGGCACAATATGGCAGCCAGTGGCCCACCATACAGAACATCTTCATCCAAGACCGCAAGGCACTCTACACCGCCGACTCATGGCGTAGCATCCTCTTCATCCTGCTCGCCACCGCCACACTGTGGGCATACCTGCGCTTCGCAAAGAATAAGAAAGAGTTGCGACCTACCGCCACGCTGGTGCCAATAGCGGTGCTGGCACTGCTCATTGTCATCGACCTGCAGGGCGTCAACAGCCGCTACCTCAATAAGGACAACTACGTCCGCAACCCCCGCCAGCTGGCCATGCAACCCGCACAATACGACCTTGACATCGACGCCATGGCGGCACAGGCGGGGGACCAAGACTACCGCGTGCTCAACCTTGCCGTCAACACCTTCAACGACTCCAAACCCTCCGCGTTCCACAACCAAG
>CAZTVH010000330.1:0-2084 GCA_964616965.1 uncultured Bacteroidaceae bacterium
GATAATAATAGCCGCCCTTTTGGCGGTGGGCTATTATATTAGCCGACGGACTGCCAAGAATAGGTACGCCATCGATGATAATCAAATAGGATGAAGCGAGTAATACTGGTCATAACATTGTTGCTGTCGTCGGTGTGCCACGCACAGACCGACACGGTATTCTGGTTTGCTCCGCCCGATTTGTCTATCAACCACCAACAAACTCCTATCCGTTTTTGCTTTACTACATACAGCCAACCTGCAACAATTACGGTCAGCCAACCTGCCAACAATAGCTACACCCCATTCACTATCACCCTCCCAGCCGAAAGTTTCTATGTGTATGATGTTTCGGCTTTGGTTGACTCCATCGAAACCAAGCCCGTCAATACCGTTCTAAACCGAGGCTTCCTCATTACATCAACCACTCCCATTTCCTGCTACTACGAAAGCGTTGGTAACAACAGCGAAATATACACCTTGAAAGGGAACAATGCTTTAGGAACCGACTTTGTCGTACCGATGCAGTTTATACATCCAAGCAACTACGGTTCACGTTCTCCTAGTAGCATTGAAATCATTGCTACTGAGGACAGCACTCTAATACAAATAACCGCTCCCGTGGCAATTCATGGAGGACTTGCCGCCAACACCACCTTCACCATTCTACTGAATAGAGGACAAAGCTATGCAATCCGGTCCAACGGCTATGCTGCTACTGACCATTTGGGTGGTACCGTCATCCACTCTAACAAGCCCATTTCTGTCAATTCTACCGACGACAGCATGGACTCCGAAGAAGGTTGTATAGACCTCCTCGGCGACCAGGTGGTTCCCACCCGACTTCTGGGACAACGCTATGTGGCACTTCGCAACAACACGCAATTCGAATACGTCTTTATCTACCCGCTAAACACTGATTCCATCGAAGTCTACCTCAACGGCGTTGGAGGATTGTACACAGGTGTGCCTGCGGTGCCGTACATGTCGTTCCCTCTCACCGACACCGCCACACTCATCACCCTTGACCGCCCTGCTGCCGTCTTCCAGATGACCGCTATAGGCTGCGAAGTAGGCGGCACAATGCTCCCTCATATGGACTGCACTGGCTCTAACAAAGTGTCCCACCTCCGCCCTGATGGGTCCAATATGATAGTGACAATAGTGGTCAAAAAAGACCACACATCACATTTCTTTATCAACGGAGACTCCACCATCCTCACTGCCGCCGATTTCAGCCCACTGGCCGCTGATACCACTTATGCCTGGTGTATCAAAGATATGAGTCCTTACGTCCCTACTGGCAGCTTAATGACGCTTTACAATCCTAGAGGCCGTTTTCAACTAGGCATACTTGACGGCTCCCCAAGTGGCGATTGCTCTTACGGCTATTTTAGTGACTACGCCAAAGCCTCGTACATCAGGCTCGATATGGACACACTTTATTGTATCGGCGACAGCATCGTTTTTGATTATGCTGCACCCTACGTCACCGACCTTGTTCTCACTGGTCCTAACGGCTTGCGCCTCACCTCAACTCCCTTCATTCTCTACAACGCCGATACGTCAATGACTGGGATGTATCGCCTCGAAGGGATTGACACCGCTGGTTGCGAGGAACTGATTTCCGACTCCATATTCATACACATACAAAACAGCAGCGTACGTCTCATTATGGACAGCACCTTCTGCTCTGGCGACGACATCAGTTTTGACTATCTTCTTGACAATGCCGCCAACCCAATCCTCCAAGGACCCAATGGAGTGGAATACAGCACCCCACCATTCATTCTCTTTGATGCAGACAGCACAATGAGTGGTCTGTATCGCATTACTGCCGACGACCTGACGGGATGCCACTATGCCCCTGCCGACTCTATACAAATCCAAATCCTTTACCGCTACGAGGCTAACATATACGACACAATCGTTGAGAACCAGCTGCCTTGGAGTCGGTTCAATACATATTTTTACGACGAAACCGATACAGTAATCCGTCACGGAGCCCCCTCATCCGGATGTGACAGTATCTTCAATTACCACCTACAAGTTTACCATAATATTGAGGACACCGTGCTCTACTATGCTTGCGAAAGCGACCTGCC
>CAZTVH010000331.1:0-2075 GCA_964616965.1 uncultured Bacteroidaceae bacterium
GAAACGCGCTCTCAATAGTTATCATTGTTTCATCTTATTATTGCACCTTCACTAAACGGAATTCCCTACGGGAAAATAAATGTTGTTAATCAACGCATTTCTATTGAACGAAAAGCCCTGACGGGCTATTTTTAGAGGTCGCCTTACCCTATCTGCCCCGTGGCGACGACTAGGTGGGCGGCGTTGTCGTAGATGGTGGCGTATTGGCCGGGGGCGATGCCTTGGATGCGCACGTCGGAGAGGATGGAGACGCCAGCAAATACGAGGCTAGCAATACAACATTAGTAACTTTACCCCAATATATTACAGAGATTGCTCTCCGGGGAGAGCAAAAAATACAAAATTTGCTCTCTCGAGAGAGCAATAATTATTGAGTTTTGACGTTAACATTGTAAATTAAACGATTATGGACGTACTAGTATCACAATTTAAACGTCGGCTGACGAATATTTCGCTGGATTTGGTTAGAGAGTGCATTAATGAAGTGGCTTGGGATGAAAGGCTATCAGCCATCATAGGACCTCGTGGTGTAGGCAAGACAACGTTGATACTCCAGTATATTAAACAGCATTATGCCGATAGTCTCTCCGAAGTGTTGTATGCCACAGCCGAAAGTCTGTACTTCGCTCAAAACACACTAGTGGACTTGGCGGAACGATTCGTGACAAACGGGGGAAAACACCTATTCTTAGACGAAATTCACCGTTATCAGAACTGGAGTCGCGAAATAAAACTGATTTACGATACCTTCCCCGAACTGAAAGTAACCATTAGCGGCTCATCTTTGTTGCAGATTCTCAATTCAGAGGCCGACCTTTCGCGTCGTTGCATTTGGTATAATATGCAAGGGTTGTCCTTCCGCGAATTTCTTCAGTTTTATAAAGGAATAGACCTCCCTGTGGCATCCTTCGACGAGATACTTTTCCATACCGACGAGGTATGCCACGAGATAAACACGCGGTGCCGGCCTGTGCCATTGTTTCATGAATACCTTCAGGTAGGTTATTTCCCCTACTATCTGGAGGGCGAGAACAGATACTATGAACGTGTAGGGAATGTGATAGACTATGTAATTGGCACAGAACTGCCGATGGTATGCAAGGTGGAGACGGTGAACGTTCGCAAGCTACAGATGCTGCTAAATGTAGTGGCAGGCCTTGTACCTTATGAACTTGATATTAGCAAAATTGCACTGATGCTACAGTCTTCGCGTAATACGGTGATAACGTATCTTAGGTATTTGTCCATGTCGAAAGTTATCAATTTGCTCTATTCGGACATCCAATCGCTAAAGAAAATACAGAAACCCGATAAGATGTATTTGGAAAACCCCAATATGTTGTATGCCTTGTGTCTGGAAAAAGCGAATATAGGAACCGCAAGGGAGACATTTGTTGTTAATCAATTGGGATACCAGCATCGGATAGAGTACGGCAAAAAAAACGGCGATTTCAAGATTGATGGGAAATATGTGTTTGAAGTAGGTGGGGCAACTAAGAACTTTGACCAGGTGGCCGACATACCCGACTCATACATCTTAGCAGATGATATAGAATGGCCTGTGGGCAACAAGCTGCCATTGTGGCTTGCCGGACTACTATACTGAAGTAAATGCTTGAATGTGTGAATGTGTGAACGTGTGAACGTGTGAATGTGTTAGTCTTTTGGGATTAACGAATTAACACATTAACGAATTAACGTATTAATTAAAACGCTCTAGTACAACATCTGACTGATTTTTGCCAAACCGTCTCAAAAAGTATCTCCCCGCCTGCGGCGGGAATCCAGAAATCTTGGAGAAAATTAGATTTCCCTAAGATTTCCCGATTTCGCGAAGCGGGTGATATATAACCCCTTTTGAGAGCTTGCCTTTTGAGGCTGTAAAATGTATCTCCCCGCCTGCGGCGGAAATCCAGAAATCTTGGAGAAAAGTAGATTTCTCTAGGATTTCCCGATTCGCGAAGCGGGTGATATACAACCCCTATTGAGAGCTAGCCTCTCGAGGCTGTAAAATGTATCTCCCCGCCTGCGGCGGGAATCCAGAAATCTTGGAGAAAATTAGATTTCCCTAAGAT
>CAZTVH010000332.1:0-2031 GCA_964616965.1 uncultured Bacteroidaceae bacterium
ACCCACGCGGTCGGCATCGGGGTCGCTTGCAAACACGATGTCAGCGTCAATCTTCTGTGCCAGCTCCACCGCCATCTTCATGGCTGCCTTCTCTTCAGGGTTGGGACTGGGTGTTGTGGGGAAATTGCCGTCGGGAGTGGCCTGCTCCTTCACCACATTCACGTTGGTGAAGCCCAGCTTTTCCAGCATTCGCGGTATCAGCGTGATGCCCGTGCCGTGCAGCGGAGTATAGACAATCTTCAGGTCGTGGTGCTTCTTAATCAGTTCGGGATGCAGCGAGTTCTGCTCTATGCGGTTCAGGTACACGCTGTCCACATTCTCGCCAATAATCTCGATGTTGCTCTCGCCACCCGTCATCTTCACATCTTCCAGTTTCTGAATCTTCAGCACCTCGTCAATCACGTTGGTGTCGTGCGGTGCCACCAGCTGGCAGCCGTCGTCCCAATAGGCCTTGTAGCCGTTATACTCCTTCGGGTTGTGGCTGGCAGTCACCATCACGCCCGTCTGGCAGCCGAAGTGACGCACCGCAAACGACAGCTCAGGAGTGGGGCGCATACCGTCGAACAGGTATACATGGAATCCGTTGGCGGCAAGCACATTGGCGGTAATCTCAGCAAACTCGCGACTATGGTTGCGGCTGTCGTGGCTCACGGCCGCCTTGATGGGGTTGGCTGTGGGGAAGCACTTCTTCACATAGTTGGCAAGTCCCTGGGTAGCCATCGCCACCGTATACTTGTTCATGCGGTTGGTACCCACGCCCATAATGCCGCGCAGACCGCCCGTGCCAAACTCCAAGTTGCGGTAGAAACTCTCGTTCAGCTCGTTCGGGTTGTTCTCAATCATCTCGCGGATAGCCTGCTTGGTTTCCTCGTCGTACGACCCGTTGAGCCATGTGGCGACATTGGTTTTTGCCGAGGCATCGATGTTCAGATTCTCGATATTCGTCATAGTCGGATTCCTTTCTTTTTAAGAGTTTAATAATGCAAATATTTCAAACTGCAAAGATACAACCTTTTTTTCATTCAGCCAAATAAAATATTTCTTCGCCATAGATGGCTGATTTCCAGTAGGCGAAAACCGTGCAGACACGCTGTCGATTACCATACGAACGGTATCACCTTGTAGCGCACGCGTTGTTTGTACTCCCTATACCCCTCAAGCCCCTCTTCCAAGACCTTCTCCTCGTTGCGGATGCGTTTGGATATGACAGGGATATAGAGCAGCATGATGGCAAACGCCCACAGCGAACCCAGCACCAAGGGCATGCTAAGAAACAGCAGCAACGTGGCGGCATACATGGGGTGTCGCACGATGCCGTACAGGCCTGTGTCTACCACCTTTTGGTGCTCCTGCACCTCTATGGTGCGCGACAGCCATACGTTCTCTCTTAGCACCTCGGCATAGAGCAGGTATCCGACCAGAAACAGTCCCGTCGCGGCGTATACCGCCCAGTCAGGCAGCCCCCACCACATATAGCGGCGGTTGAGCCCCGCCACGACAAACATGGCAATGAACAGCACCCCGCTCAGTGCCACCACCCATTTCTGCTCCTTCTCTTCCTCTTTGGCCTCAAGGCGTTTGCGCAGCAGTTCTGGTTGGCGGAACATCAACACAACCCCTGCGACAAACATAGGCACAAACAGCACGCCCACAAATAGCCACCCTTGCCAATAGTCGAGCGTCCCAGCCGGCAAAAACACCAGCACCCCAACGACGATTAGTCCCAGAAATAATTTTCCCAATGCTTGAAAGAAAAGTCGTGCAGACATAGTGTACAAAATTGAATATTATCTTATTACCCTTGTAAACACCGGAGCCTCGCCAGCGACTACGGTCACATACACCTTTATCTCTCCCGCAGGGGGCATATCGGGTTTGTCCTCACGGGGCAGGTCGACGGCTGTAAACAGATACTCCTTGCCTTCAGGTATGGCACGCGTTGCCACCATAGTGGCTTTGGCGTGAATCATCGGGTAGCCGTCCACTGCGGCATCGAATAGGGCCGACTCCTCCTCGTTCACCGCTTGCGGC
>CAZTVH010000333.1:0-1992 GCA_964616965.1 uncultured Bacteroidaceae bacterium
CTGATAGCCTTCACAATATTGTCAAAAGTGAATTCTTTATAGACATTAGACCCTTGAGTCCAAAAGTAACAGTCATTCTTCTCCCCAAAATACTGTATCCCATATTTAAGACCGACTCTTTTATATCTGCCAACAGGAATATCATGGAACCTAGTCATAGAAGGATTCAGTGGTTTGTAGTTGTACTTATAATCTATACCGCAAATGGCATCACTATGATTGAATACAACAAGATCGAAAAGTTCCTTGATTAGACCATACGTTGCAGAAACCTCTTTATGGATTTCTACCTCATAGCCATCACCCAAAGCATCGATTAACTTTGTTTTGAGAGTATAAAGGTCATTCTCTGATGCTATACCTTTCATTATTAATTCTCAATAAATTTCAATAACTTGTTCAAGACATAATCGATCAAATACTTTGCTATCTGATGGTAGGTTGGTTGGTTCATGCGAGCGTACCTCCATTCTTTTGACAATAAACAATCAGGTCGTCGATGGTCTCGTCCATCGACTGCAAGTGCTCTACATCGTAGAACTCTATCAGGAACGACAGCCCCTTATGCTCATGCAAATAGTTGAACGCCGCCTGTCGCGTCATCGCGAAGCGTTCCCCAAAAGCATGCACCGCAGCTGTAAGGAATGGTATCTCATACTTGCTCATTTCTTGACCTTTTTCGATTTGCAAAAATACAACATTTTTCCGATACAGCCAAATATATTTTACAAATGCACAGGGCAAACGCATGAAAATTTTGAGAAATAGTACGAAATGAACAATTTGGTCGAAGTTATTAACAGGCCTCGGCGTGAGCCGCACGAGAATTGTGCGAAATGAACAATTTTGCCCGCCGTATGTTGATAAATATTTGTGCCACAATATATAACATATCTTTCACTCTGTCGTTATCCCTGCATAACCAACACACACAGTTATGGCAAGTTTGTACGAGACGATGGGTCGGCTACACGATCCGAGAGTGAGAAACAGGAGCAAGCACCTGCTTTCCGACATTGTTATTTTGGCAGTGCTTGCGGTCACGAGCGGGGCCGAGGGATACGAGGCCGTCGAGGAATTCGGCAGGTTCCACCACGAGACCCTGAAGAAGAGGCTGCGCCTGCCCAATGGGATACCTTCGCACGACACGATCAACCGGGTGTTCCAAGCAATCAACTTCCGCCAGTTCGAGAGGCTCTTCCTCGAATGGGCCGAGGGGCTGAAGCCAGAGGGGGCGGCAGAGACGGTGATAGCCATAGACGGCAAGACGGTGCGCGGGAGCCGCGACGGGTACCGCGGCAGCTCCCCAATCCACCTCGTCCACGCGTGGAGCGTGGAGAACGGGCTGTGCCTCGGTCAGCGCAAGACGCGTGACAAGAGCAACGAGATAACGGCCATCCCGGAGCTGCTCGACATGCTCTGCATCGGGGGTGCGATAATAACCATTGACGCGATGGGCACACAGACGGCCATCGCTGAGAAGATAGTGGACGGCGGTGCCGACTACATCCTTGCCCTCAAGGGCAACCAGGGGACTCTCCTACAGGACGCGGAGCTGATGGAAAAGGAGGCGAGGCCGGTCGCGGAGACCGAGGAGGTGGACAAGGGGCACGGACGCGTGGAGACACGCCGGTGCACGGTCTTTGAGCCGACGGAGTGGATTCGCGAGAACCACCACTGGAAGGGGCTGCGGACAATAGTCAAGGTGACGGCAACCCGCTGGAATGCGGTATCCAAAGAGGAGGTGTCTGAGACGCGATGGTACATAAGCAGCCTCGGCAAGGATGCAAGGTTCGTCCAACACATCCGCAGCCACTGGCATGTGGAGAACTCGCTGCACTGGGTGCTGGACATGACTTTCGGAGAAGACCAGCAGAGGAAGCGCGCCGGCATGGCCGCCGAGAACTTCGCCCTTGTACGAAAATTCTCACTCAACATCCTTAAGCGCGACAAGGGCAAGGGCAGCCTCGTCACCAAGCGCCTGAAGGCCGG
>CAZTVH010000334.1:0-1989 GCA_964616965.1 uncultured Bacteroidaceae bacterium
CGTTATGGTGGTGGAAATTTTAGTGGCGGGGGGTCGCATTGCATAAAAGAGCTTCCTGCACTTTGGAATAACGAAATATACATTATATATATTATGAAAGGAAATTTGAGAATTATTGTCTTTGTGGCGGCCATTTGTTGTGGCAGCTTGACGGAGAGGGCTTGGGGGCAGTACGACAGGGCGGTGGTGTCGCTGACACGGCTGGACTATGTATACTATAATGTAGACAACCCGATGTCGGTGGCGGTGCCGGGACTGCTGCCAAAGGACCTAGTGGTGAGCATCGGCGAGGAGAAGGCGTATCTTCACCGCGACCCCGACGGCAGCTGCAGCACCGATCTGGTGGTGCGCCCGAAGGACAGTACGGGGACTATCGAGGTGCATGTGGACGAAAGGATTGACCCGGAGCGTACCCGCAGGCGGGGCTTGGTGCGGTACAGGGTGGTGACGTTGCCCAATCCGGTGCTGTATCTGGGGTATGTGCGGCAGGGCGACACAGTGAAGCTCGACGACCTGCTGAACAAGGGATATATACAGGTGAAGGCGCAGCTGGAGGGCATCGGCCTGACACTGGACGCGCCCGAGGTGCTGAGTTACACCATCAACCGCTCGGAATGGTTCAACGTGCCGATAGAGGTGGCGGGAACCAGACTGACGGCGGAGGCGAAAGAGATGCTCTCGAAGGCACGTCGGGACGAGACTATATATATAGATAATGTAAAAGTGTTACTGCCCGACGGACGGACAGTAACACTTAAAGCTGAATTTCCGTTGAAATAAGGGGCTACTTCATGCGGCCCAGTGCGGCGGCGGCAGGGGCATAGCCTGCAGCAGCGGCTTTCTTATACCACTCCTTCGCCTTCTTGAGGTTGACGGGAACACCGTCCTCGCCATTCTCAAGGATGGAGCCGCAGTAATACATCGCCTTCACGTTGCCCGCCTCGGCAGCCTTGGTGAGCCAATTGAGGGCTTCGGCAGCGGTGGACTCGACATAGATGCCGTTGAGGTAGCAGCTGGCCACACTCATCAATCCACGGGGGTAGCCATGTTCGGCGGCATACATATAGAGGTCGTAGGCCTTCTTGGAGTTGAGCACCACGCCTTGGCCCGACTCGTAGCAGTAGCCGAGGTTGCAGTAGCTCTCCATACTGCCCATAGTGACACCTTTTTCGTAATAGAGGACGGCGTTTTTGAAGTCGCCCTGCGCTTCGTAGACATCGCCAAGTTCGTTGATGGCCTCAACCTTCTCGTTGTCGGCAGCCTTTTCGAGCCAGGGGATGGCGGCGGCGGTGTCGACACGGCAGCCATAGCCGTTGAGGTAGCAGAGAGCGAGGTCGTACATGGCGAGGACATTGCCGAGGTTGGCGGCAGTGTCGAGATAGGCCTTGCCGAGCGACTCGTCTTCGGGGCAGCCGTTGCCTTGCAGACAGGCGATGCCGAGCTGGGTGTAGGCGCGGGAGTCGCCGTAGTTGCGAGCGACGTTTTCGAAGATATGGTACGCAGTCTTGGGGTCGGCCTCTTTAATCCCGATGCCGCGTTGCAGACAGATGGCAAAGGTAATCATGGAGTTGACATTGCCACGCTGGGCACCAGTATAGAGGTATTCGACGGCCTGCTCGTAGGCCTCCTCGTTAAGCAGTTGGACACCGATGAAATTGCTGGCATCGCCACTGCCGTTCTCGTGACCCATGACGTAATAGGCAAGGGCGCTGTCGGCATCGGCAGTGAGGCCGCCACGACCGTAGTTGTACATCTCGGCAATCTTGAAAGCAGCATTGCCCACACCCTGATGGGCGGCAGCCTTGAGGTAGGAGATGGCAGCGGTGGTGTCGACGTCGACACCGCAGCCTTCGAGATAGGAGCGGCCTACATAGTAGGTGCCCATCTCCTCGCCCGTCTCATGGGCTTGGTAGTAGAGCTCAAAAGCCTTAGCTTGGTCGAGCGGCATATAACGACCTATGCGGTAGAAGTCGCCAAGGTAGCACATAG
>CAZTVH010000335.1:0-1980 GCA_964616965.1 uncultured Bacteroidaceae bacterium
CGCTTTGTGGCGGTCAGTTCGCAGCGGATGTTGTCGTCGTCGAGCGTGACGGCATAGTAGCCCGGCGCGGCCACCTCGGTCTCGTGACGGAAACGCTGGCGGTAGCCCCCGTCGGGGTTATCGGCTGTGCCAGGGTTGAGCTTCGTCTCGCCACTGTAAGGCATGATGAGTATGTCGCCCAAGTCGCTGTGGCCAGTGCCGCTGAAGTGGGTGTGGCTGAAGCCCACGATGCTGCTGTCGCGGTGCTGGTAGCCGGCACAGTAGTCATAGACACGCGGCTGATAAACCCCGTTAATGTTGTGGGGAATGGTGTCCGTGTCGGGACTCAGCTGCACAAAGCCGTATGGAAAACAGGCTCCAGGAAAGGTGTGTCCCATGCCGTTGGTGCCGATAAAGACATTTGCGTAACGGCCATAGTCCTGCGCCGATACCATTGATACGACAGTCAATATTGACCAAAATAGACATATTCTTTTCATAGTGTAGATAGTTTTCACGCTGCAAAAATACGAAAATAATTAAAAAATATGTATCTTTGCAGGCGAAAAAAGATAGAAAAAAATGCGAAAAGCCACTATTTATATCACCGTTCTTGTAGCTATTGCGCTGTATGCCAGTTGCACTCGTGACGATTATGTGCCCCCTGAAACAGGCCAAACACCACAAGAAGAAATCGTCGATTCTATCATTACTGACTCTATCCCAATAGAGGAAGATGATAATGGCCCCATCAACGACACTATACCACCAGTAGAGGAGAACTTATTACTAAACGGAGGGCTAGAGCAATGGATTGACCCACAGACGGCAGACCCCTATGATATACCCGAACATTGGTTTCGCCACAACAACTTAAATGTTAGGAAAAACACCACCATTGTCTCTGAGGGAATCTACTCTGCAAAGATGGAGTCGTTGGAAACAGGCTCAACAGCAAGAGTAGACCAACGTGTGCCGGTAACACCTGGGAGCAGGATAAGGATACGCTTTAGCTACTATGTGGAGCAATGGAAATCGAAAGGGGCCAGAACCTACTGCTATTTCCGAACGGCGGCAGCAGAGGCTTACAACATCCCTGCCTCAGACTTAAAAGAGTTCTACGGGAAGGATGCCTATTACATCATTCGCGGGGGCGGGTATGGCCTGACCTACCTGCCACACGATTTGAACGTATGGCAGACGTTTGACGAAACAATCGAAGTGCCTCCGACGGCAAACTATTTTGTGTTTGGTGTCAACAGCTATCACGGCACAATCATATATGTGGACGACTGTTACGTTGTCGAAGTATCAGAAAAGTAGGGATATGAGAAAGGGCATTCTCTTGTTGGTATGGATTGTTATGGCTATGGGCATTCTGCATGGTCAGGGCTTGAATGTCAGCAACAATGCACAGCTTGAACCCCAGCGGCAACTCGCCGCACCTTGGGTGCGCTGGTGGTGGAATGGCGACAAGGTGGACACTCTAGAACTGAAGCGCGAATTGCACCTGCTGCATGATGCCGGCATTGGTGGGGTGGAAATCAACCCCATCGAGTTCCCTGCCAAGCGGTGCGACTCGTTGGGCATTCGGTCGCTCACATGGCTCAGCGACGAATGGCTTGAGGCCGTGGGCTGTGCCCTACGCGAAGCCAAGCGGCTGGGCATGGGCTGCGACCTGCTGGTGGGCAGCGGATGGCCCTTCGGCATGGAAACCCTACCCATGAACGAGCGGGCACAGGTGATGCTCACCTACGCCACCGAGATTGACTGGTCGAACAATACCGCCAACGAACCTTTTGTCATCACCAAGCAGCAGATATTCGATGCCGTCGACCCCAAGGTGACCGAATCCAATGCCGACCGCCAGTTTGAGCTGGTCGACCTCTTCGTTGTGCCCGACTCGGTATACAGCATCTATCAGCGCAACGACTACTATCCCCTCGGCGATACCATACGGCTTTATCCCCTCGACCAAATCGCCACAGGCTGGCATTCCTC
>CAZTVH010000336.1:0-1972 GCA_964616965.1 uncultured Bacteroidaceae bacterium
GCATCTCGCTGCTGAAGGTGATGCTGACCAACTACTGTATGTACGACTGCGCCTATTGCGTCAACCGCCGCTCGAACGACATCAAGCGTGCCACGCTCTCTGTCTCAGAGCTGGTGAGCATCACAATGGAATTTTACCGCCGCAACTATATCGAGGGGCTGTTCCTTTCGAGCGGCGTGGTACGCAATCCCGATTACACCATGGAACGCCTTGTGGCCATCGTGCGCGACCTGCGGACGGTGCATCGCTTCAACGGCTACATCCACCTGAAAAGCATCCCCGGAGCCTCGCAGGATCTGCTGAACGAGGCGGGACTTTATGCCGACCGTATGAGTGTGAACATCGAAATTCCGCGCGAGGAGTCGCTCAAGCTGTTGGCTCCTGAGAAAAACCACCAGAGCGTCTTCCAACCCATGAAACTGATACAGCAAGGGGTGCTGGAGAACAAGGAGGACCGCCGACGTTACCGCCATGCGCCACGCTTTGTGCCTGCGGGACAGTCGACACAGATGATTGTGGGTGCCACCAAGGACAGCGACCGCGACATACTGACGATGTCGTCCGCCCTCTACAACCAGCCCACCATACGGCGCGTATACTATTCGGGCTATATCAGCGTGAACACATACGACTCGCGCCTGCCTGTGCTGAAGCAACCGCCTCTAGTGCGAGAGAACCGGCTCTATCAGGCCGACTGGCTGCTGAGGTTCTACCATTTCAAGGTGGAGGAGATTGTGGACGACCTGCACCCCAACCTCGAACTCGAGATGGACCCAAAACTGGCATGGGCACTACGTCACCCAGAGGCATTCCCCATCGACATCAACACAGCCGACTATGAATGGCTGTTGCGCGTGCCGGGGCTGGGCACCAAGTCGGCATGGCTCATCGTCAACGCTCGCCGGGCCTGCCACCTCACCTCTGAGCATCTGCGCAAGATGGGCGTGGTGATGAAGAAGGCAAAATACTTTATCACCTGCCATGAGCTCACCACCTCTACCCTACAGCCGTTAAGAGGCATCAACGAGTTGGGACCAGACCAGTTGAAGCCACTGCTCGTGTCGCCACACCAGCGCAAACTGGCTGCGCAAGAAAAACAGCTGACCCTCGACTTCGAGAATTAAAAGGAGATTAGAAAGGTCTACTCCATCAGAATGTAATCGTACAATCATTGCCACAGTCGGATAATTCTCAATTCTCAACTCTCAATTCTCAATTATAATGGTTTACACCTTCGACGGAACAATGGACGGACTGCTGACAGCTGTGTTCGACACCTTCGACCGACACGAACAGCCCGAAGCATTGCTGACAGCGGGGGACGCATTGCCATTGTTTTGTGACCAAGTGTACGAAATCATAACCGACATGGAGAAAGCCCGACGGGTGTGGTCGGGGATGGAGAAACGGCTGAGTCACGAGGCACTGCGCCTCATCACTGTCGGCTGGCTGTCGGAAATGTCGGCACTCAATAACCCGCTGTATCAATACATCTGCAAAGTCTTTCGCCAAGATGCGGACGCTCCCAGTATCGAACGCAACTTTGCCGACCCCGACGTGCTGGAGGTGACCAACATAGCCCGCAAGGTGCTGCACGAACAGCTGCGCATGAAACAGTTTATCCGTTTCCAGAAAGCCAAGGACGGCACCTACCTAGCCGTTGTCTCGCCCGACCACAATGTGCTGCCGCTCATCATCGACCACTTCGCCGACCGATTCCGCGACCAACCGTGGATGATATACGACGCACACAGACATTACGGCTACTACTACGAAGGCACAGGTCATCCCCTCCATATCACCTTTGAAGACGAGTCGGCAGTCCCCTTCAACCTCGCCGACGGCAAGCTGGACGAAAAGGTGCTAAGTGATGACGACCAACTGCTGCAAGACCTTTGGCGCACCTACTTCAAGGCCATCTGCATCCGCGAGCGCATCAATCCCCGTAAGCAACTGAGCGACATGCCCCGCC
>CAZTVH010000337.1:0-1965 GCA_964616965.1 uncultured Bacteroidaceae bacterium
AGTGCCAGGATTCGCAACCTTTGATGAGCCAGTTATTGTCCGTGCTTCATTCTTTAGTAGGACACAATATTTGTTCATTTGATGCGTTATTAAATAAAAAAATCAGGATATGGACACATTGTCAATCGGAAACAAATATACTCCAGCAGAGGCACTGTGGGCGATGTATATGTCGCAGAGCAAGGCTGTACGGAAAGCGTTCCGGATGAGGTTGCGTGCCGAGGAAGAGGCCGAAGAGTATCGCAAAAAAATGGAGGCTTATGCAAAGACTTTGCCAGAAGAAGAGTTAGAGGCAGCAGAATTCATGGCGAAGAGCATAAAACGCAGTGTGGCCGAGGTACAAAAGGCTGTGGCCGAAGGCCGTCCGGCAGGTCGCCCAGCGGAGGAATTGTTGGAAGAGTTGATGGAGGAGTTATGACGGTCAATGTTACCACGCATCCCGAATTTGTCCGTCAGATGAAACGCTTTGCCAAGAAGTACCGTTCATTGGCAGTGGATTATGCTTCTTTTCTCAAAAGCATCCAAGACAATCCTTTCCAGGGTGATGATTTGGGGAAGGGGATTAGAAAAGTAAGACTTGCCGTTGCCTCAAAAGGGAAAGGTAAAAGTGGTGGCATGAGGGTGATACCTTTTCGGTGGATAAAATAACGGATGAGATAATCAACGTTACGCTGTTGTATATTTACGACAAGATAGAGATGGAAAACGTCTCGGACGAGTTCATCCGCTATTTGTTAGAGCAATAAGATTATAGTCAGGCGTAGTACTCAGCCATGCGGTCGAGGAGGGTGAGGTGTTCGTCGTGGGAGGTGGTGGTGAACATGGGGATTCGGAACTGCTTGAAGCCGGGGGAGCCTTTTGAAATAGCCACTGTAATGTTTGCGCATCTCGAAGATGGCGGTGTGCTCGCCCTTGAAGTCGATGGCGACAATGTGGCTTCGACTACAAGAAAGCCAACTGCTGCAAGGGTTATTTCACGTTTGAGAGACTTGACTAACGAAGTGATTTGACAAGGATGGATATTCCCGTCAAATCAAACGCTTGAAGACATTGCGTCGTTTGTGCAAGATATGCAAGAGGTAATAGAGGGGGAATGAGGCTTTTGCCATGCAATAAAATGATACAGGTGACGTTATAGAAATATGGAGAACGTAAATGACAAGATAATCATCTATCAAACCGCAGATGGGCAAACTGCTATTGATGTGCGGTTGGAAAACGAGACAGTTTGGCTGAATACCAGTCAAATGGCATTGCTTTTTGACAGAGAAGAATCTAATATCCGCCGCCATGTAACCAATGTGTTTAAAGAAGGTGAGTTGGAACGAGAGAATAACGTGCATTTTTTACACGTTAATGGAGTAAAGAAACCCGTGCCATACTACACACTCGATGTCATTATCTCGGTTGGCTATCGCGTGAAGAGCCAACGTGGTACAGCATTCCGTATATGGGCTAGAAATGTATTGAAGGACTATCTTGTCAAGGGCTATGCCGTGAATGAACGTATCCCGTCGCAGAGGATGTTCCGGTCGTGATTCGTTGTGTCGGATTTGCAATCCGACACACACTATTATAAGGATTTGTAATCCATTTTGCTGTCAAAATGGCTTTGGGAAAAGTGAAAAAAATACAAAATTCACTATTCCCTCGGTAGTCCTCTCGCCTTGTGAGAAGGTGAAACACGGGTACGGTTGGCGATATGCCAAGAACAAACGAAAATTTCCAAACAAAATTTAAACAGCTTCTTAGAATATCAATATGCATATATTCGACAAGAAAAAGGCCATAGCGAAAATATCGCCATGGCGCATCTTTACTTACCACAACCTGCCCCTGTGGTATTAAGGTTTTTCTCTAAGTGGAGAGAATACTGAGGACCTCATCCTCTTGGAGGGAATGCGTCTCTTCCATGAGAGTCTCTTTCTCGAATCTGTCCATTACGACCGTGAATAAATAGTTCGG
>CAZTVH010000338.1:0-1958 GCA_964616965.1 uncultured Bacteroidaceae bacterium
TCAGCAGACCAAGGAAGATATATGTCATTCTTGAATGTGTTAACGTGTTAATGTGTTAATGTGTTGGTCCTTGGTGCATCAATGACTCACGAATTTACGAATTAACACATTAACGAATTCTTTTTTTCAACTTCAATTTTCAATTCTCAATTTTCAAATGTCCACTTCGGGGAACAGCACTCGGAGCGACTCCAGCGCGGGGTTGGCCCGTAGCATCACGTCGTACTTGTCCCTCGCCGTATAGGCCACAGCCTCATGCTCCTCATACACCACTTCCACCCTGCAGTTCAGCTTCGGACGGCCACTCCTGGCGCGCAAGAAGGTGAGCATGCGTATCAGGTGGGGACGTATCTCGGCTTCGGCATAGCTGTTGTTCACCACTATTACAAATTTATCCTCCTCTTCCATGCGCAGTTCCCTACCCTTCAGCTGCTCTGCCAGCTTGGGCATTTCCGCGCCCATTGCTTCCAACATCGCCTGCCAATGCACAGTGAGGCTTTCCAAGGTCAAGGGTTCTGCCTCTTTCGCAACCTCCTGAGTCGTGGTGGGCGGTGCTATAGGCTCGGTTTTAATCGATATGCCCATCGTGCGGTGCAGCCGACCCACGGGAGCCGTCGGTCCCGTGCCTGTCGCTGCCCCTTGTGTGTTAGTGGCTACGGCTTTTTGCCCATCGCCCACCTGCGGGTCGACCTTCACCTCCGTTTGCGGCACACGCAATGTCACCGTCTGCCCCCCTCCTTGGCTGCCTGTGGCCACCGAGGGAGCCTTCTGGACCTCTGCGGCTGTGCGCCGCTCTTCGGCCACCGGCCTACCGTGCTCCGCCTTGGGCGCTCTTGCTATCTAAGGATAGGTCACCAGCGTGGCCAGCTTCATCAAGGCCACCTCCACAAACAGCCGTTTGTTCCCGGCCTCCTTATATCGGTATTCGAAGTCGCTGGATATGTCTAGATAGCGCAGCAGCAGTGCCAGGCCGCAGTTCACCGCCTGCTCGCCGTAGCGTCCCCTCACCGCGTCGCTCACCTCCATCAGGCGGTGCGTGGCGGGGTCGAGGCTCACAAGCAGGTTGCGCAGATGTTCGCTCAACCCGGTGATGAAATGCTGCCCGTCCAACCCCTTGTCTATCACCTCTTGATAGAGCAGCAGCGAGTTCGACACGTCGCCCGCGCGGAAATAGTCCACCAGCCGGAAGTAGTACTCCGCGTCCAGCAGATTCAAATTCTCGTTGCATAGCTGCCGCGTCAGGTTGCCCTGTGTGAAGCTGACCAGCTGGTCGAAAATCGAGAGCGCGTCGCGCAGTCCGCCCTCGGCCTTGCGGGCAATGATGTGCAGCGCCTCCTCTTCGTAGGCGATGCCTTCCTTCTCGGCAATGCCCTTGAGGTGTGCCACTATGTCCTCACTCTGTATGCGCTTGAAGTCAAACACTTGGCAGCGCGACAATATGGTGGGAATAATCTTATGTTTCTCGGTGGTGGCTAGGATAAACTTGGCGTAGGCAGGCGGTTCCTCCAGCGTCTTCAAGAAGGCGTTGAAGGCGGCCGACGACAGCATGTGCACCTCGTCGATGATATACACCTTGTACCGGCCCGTCTGTGGGGGGCCGTACACCTGTTTGACCAATTCGCGGATGTCGTCGACGCTGTTGTTCGACGCCGCGTCCAGCTCGAATATGTTCATCGACCCTCCCTCGGCAAACGAGCGACAGCTCTCGCACTCGTTGCATGGCTCGGTGTCGGCGGTGAGGTTGGTGTAGTTGATAGTCTTGGCAAGGATACGGGCGCAGGTGGTCTTGCCCACGCCGCGTGGTCCGCAAAAGAGGAATGCCTGCGCCAGCTGCCCTGTGCGGATAGCGTTCTTGAGGGTGGTGGTGATATGCTGCTGCCCTACCACCGATTCGAACGTCTGCGGTCGGTACTTACGCGCTGATACAATGTAGTTTTCCATATCGAGGGGGTACTATA
>CAZTVH010000339.1:0-1954 GCA_964616965.1 uncultured Bacteroidaceae bacterium
TCGCCCCTTGTCTCCTATTCCGCCAACGACAACAGGCTGTTCTCTGCCACATCCGACTCGGCTGGGACATGGAACACAGCGGCATTCATGCACACTGTAGGCATACCCTTACACTTCACCTACTTTCCCATACCTAAAAAACATGGATTCAACCTGCAACTGGAACTTATCCCCCAGCTCTCATTCGGTCACAAACTACAGCAATACTACATTCATGAGACAACCGACCTAACCATCAACAACACCTATACAAAAGGCCTGCCTTACAGCCTACTCAACCTTACCGCCCGTTTCAGCATCAATTATGGTTCTTTGGGCTTTTATACCGAATATGGTATCAATCCCATAAGCCGCAACATAGGATTCGACGATAATACCATCTCGCCTCATTACGTTTGTGTAGGCATCCGTATCAATATTTTCGAGTTGGGCAGAGACTAACCACAGCAAAAGAATAGTTTAATATAAGAACTAAGAAGTAAGATGGCTTCCACCCTATTTCTTAGTTCTTAACTCTTTAAACAGTTCCCACATCACGATGGCGGCAGCACAACTAACATTCAGCGAGTGCTTGGTGCCTTGTTGGGGTATTTCGATGCTGCCGTCACAAAGGGGCAGCAACTCGTCCTGCACTCCCTCCACCTCATTGCCGAAGACTATGGCAAACTTTGAATTTAACAATGAGCCATTGAGGGCTGAAAGGTTGTCCAGTTTTATACTGTCGTCCACCTGTTCTATGGCATAGACTTTATAGCCTTGCGCCCTCAGTTCGCGAACACAATCGACTGTTTCCTCATAATAAGTCCAATCCACGCTATCCTCGGCACCGAGGGCGGTCTTGTGTATATCGCGGTGCGGCGGTGTGGAACAGATACCACACAGACAGATACGTTCCACACGAAAGGCATCGCCCGTGCGGAACACCGAGCCGATATTGTTCTGGCTCCTCACATTGTCCAGCACCACCGTCAGTGGCAGCTTCTCCGCCGCTTTATACTCTGGCACCGAGATGCGGTGCAACTCCTCCATCGATAATTTGCGTGCCATTATCCTACGCTCCCCTCCAGTGAGATGCTCAGCAGTTTCTGTGCCTCAACGGCAAACTCCATAGGCAGTTTTTTCAGCACATCCTTGGCATAGCCGTTCACTATCAGTCCCACCGCGCTCTCAGGCGTGATGCCGCGCTGCTGGCAATAGAACAATTGGTCCTCCGAAATCTTCGACGTGGTGGCCTCGTGCTCCAAGATAGCCGTGCTGTTGTTTGCCTTGATATAGGGCCATGTGTGTGCCCCGCAGGTGTCGCCCAGCAGCAGTGAGTCGCACTGCGAGAAATTGCGGGCATTCTCCGCGCTCTTGTTTATCTGCACCAAGCCGCGATAGCTGTTGTGGCTATGTCCTGCGCTGATGCCCTTCGACATGATGGTGCTGTGCGTGTTTTTACCAATGTGAATCATCTTCGTGCCGGTGTCGGTCTGCTGGTAGTTGTTGGTCACGGCCACACTGTAGAACTCTGCCGTGCTGTCGTCGCCCTGCAGTATACAGCTGGGGTACTTCCAAGTCACCGCGCTGCCCGTCTCCACCTGCGTCCACGAAATCTTGCTGTGCGACCCCTTGCAGATGCCGCGCTTGGTCACAAAGTTATATATACCGCCCTTGCCCTCCTTATCGCCAGGGTACCAGTTCTGCACGGTGCTGTACTTCACCTCAGCGTCCTTCAGTGCCACAATCTCCACTATGGCGGCATGCAGCTGGTTCTCGTCGCGTTGTGGGGCGGTGCAGCCTTCCATATAGCTCACATATGCCTCCTCGTCCGCCACAATCAGCGTACGTTCGAACTGGCCTGTGCCACGGGCATTGATGCGGAAATAGCTCGACAGCTCTATCGGGCAGCGCACCCCCTTGGGAATATAGCAGAACGACCCGTCGCTAAACACAGCCGAATTCAATGCGGCAA
>CAZTVH010000340.1:0-1949 GCA_964616965.1 uncultured Bacteroidaceae bacterium
GCAGAAAGAGTTTGCCTGTCGTAAGCCATGTTGCTACAGCGATGGCCAAGAACACGACGAACAGCAGGATAGAGGTCTTGTATTTTTTCATTGCCCGAAGATATGTGAGGTTTAGGAGTTGCAAAAGTACGAACAATTTTTCAATTGGAGAGAATAATGTTTTGTGATGGCTCCATATTAACTCATGGTTAAACAAAAAGAAAGGGCAAAAGCTCGCTGCTCTTGCCCTTATGATATGGTTGATACTATCCTTATTATGCTTCGGGATAGCCGTCGGGATTCTGGCGTTGCCAGTTCCAGCTGTCGCGCACCATCTCGTTGATGCCGTATTGGGCTTTCCAGCCTAGCTCTTTCTCAGCCTTGGCGGGATTGCTGTAGCAGGTGGCTATGTCGCCGGCACGGCGTGGCTTGATGGAGTAGGGGACAGGCACGCCGTTTTCCTTCTCGAAAGCCTTCACCATGTCGAGGACACTGTAGCCGTGGCCTGTGCCGAGGTTGTATATGCCTAAGCCGCACTTACGCTCGATGGCCTTGAGGGCACAGACATGCCCGTTGGCTAGGTCGACAACATGGATGTAGTCGCGCACGCCCGTGCCGTCGGGGGTGGGGTAGTCGTTGCCGAACACGCCTAGTTCTGCTCGCTTTCCTACCGCCACCTGAGTGATGTAAGGCATGAGGTTGTTGGGAATGCCGTTGGGGTTCTCGCCGATACGTCCGCTGGGGTGTGCACCCACGGGGTTGAAATAGCGCAGCAGCACCACGTTCCACTCCGGGTCGGCCTTCTGGATGTCCATCAGCACCTGTTCGAGCATGCTCTTGGTCCACCCATAGGGGTTGGTGCACTGCCCTTTGGGACATTGCTCGGTGATGGGAATTTCGGCAGGGTCGCCATAGACTGTTGCACTCGACGAGAAGATAATATTCTTGCAGCCATGCTTACGCATTACATCCACCAACACCAATGTGCCGCTGATATTGTTTTCGTAATACTCCCACGGCTTTTCTACACTCTCACCCACAGCCTTCAGTCCGGCAAAATGGATACAGGCATCGAATTGGTGCTTATCAAACACACTCTCCAAACCCTCCCTATCTCGGATATCGGTTTTGTAGAAAGGTATCTCATCCACACCGATTATTTTCGCCACACGTCGTATTGACTCTGAGTTAGAATTACTGAGATTGTCCACCACCACTGCGGTATGGCCAGCCTTATAAAGTTCTATCAATGTGTGGGAGCCGATATATCCGGCTCCGCCAGTAACTAAGATATTCATTGCATAATACTTTTTAGATATTCAGATTATTTGAATACCCGATTTCCCGTAAATATTTCTACCCATCCGCCTTGTGGGAATATGACCATGAGTAAGAATAGTGCGCCAATGATACAGACTAGGATTGTGATTATAACTTCAAAGGTTATAAATACCTTGTTTTGTGGGCCATCCTTTTTCCTCTCTTCAAACTCTTTTGTCATGGATAGGTGTTATTTGAAAAAAGCCTTCCAAAGTATTTGTCTTTACTCTGGAAGGCTTGTATTCGTAATGATGATATCAGCCTACCAAGCAAACAGCGGGCGGTTCTGCATCATCTCGTTGACCTGGCCGGTAATCTTGGCGCGGACGGCCTCGTCGGTCGGGTTGCAGAGCACGGTGTCGATCATGTCCACAATCACAGGCATGTCGGCCTCTTTCAAGCCACGAGTGGTGATAGCAGGCGTTCCGACGCGCAGACCGCTGGTCTTAAAGGCACTGCGGCTGTCGAAGGGCACCATGTTCTTGTTCACGGTGATGTCGGCGGCAACCAGTGCGTTCTCAGCCTCCTTACCAGTGAGTTCGGGGAACTTGGTGCGCAGGTCGATAAGCATCAAGTGGTTGTCGGTACCGCCGCTGATGACCTTGTAGCCCTTGTTGACGAAGGCTTCGCACATCACCTTGGCGTTCTTC
>CAZTVH010000341.1:0-1945 GCA_964616965.1 uncultured Bacteroidaceae bacterium
CCTTGCCGGTGAAGGCCAGCGAGTTCTCGTCGGGCACCTCTTCGGGTGTGCCAGCAGGGATGCCGGTATCTACCAGTATCACTTCGCTGCCTGTGTCTATAAGATAATTCTGTAGGCTGCCACGATAGCGGATGTTCTTGTCGAATTTCTCCATGCCTTCTTCTCCACCCATGACAAAGGGCTGTGAGTAGAAGCCGTCTGTTCTGAATTTAACTGCTTTGATTTCCATAGGGTTCTCGGTTTAGAATTCAAATTTCTCTACCTTCATCTCACCGCATTGGCGCATCATGGGCGAGTATTTCTTGAACTCTGGTGTGGCGGAATGCTTCTCGAGCGAGGCAGCGTCCGTCCACGTTTCGCAAATCATGAATACATCTGGCCGTGTGGCACTTTGGAACACATCGTAAGCGATGCACCCCTCATGGTGGTGAGAATAGCTTGTAAGGGCTTTGGCGGCCTCCAGCGCAGTCTTGTACTGCTCGCCGTCATGGGCCTGGAAAAAACAATTCAATCGTATCATATCTCGGTATGTTTTATATGTTAAAATAACGTGAATTCATTCAGTTTATTGTGCAGTGGCAGAAAAGTAGATAAAGCTCGCAGGACATTACAAGGATGCAGTAGAAACCGCCGCCTGTTGAGGTAAGAACTAAGAATCTACCTCGCCATTCGTAGCTCTCAGTTCTTAGTTCTTAACTCTTAAAAGTGTGAATACAAAGCAGGCAATTATAGATTCTATCAGAAATGTCATCTCTTCGTATTATTTAAAGCTCCATTTGCCACCATCTGTGAGATCCTTGCTTCTATCTCCTCCGGGTGGTCTATCAACAATTGTCCGTGATTCATTCTTGGAAAGACCTCGACATGAGTGTCTGGATACAGTTTAAGCAAATGATGTGCTTGGGGTTTGGCGACAAAAGCCTCTTTGGTGCCATACCAATAGTGGATGTCGGAGCCGTGGATAGACTCCAACTTGTTGGTGTATACATCCTTGTATCCGTCACGCACAGCCTTTCCTTTGCCCGAAGTCCACACCTTTTTACATTCATCCAAAAGCACATCGAAATAGTGTGAGTGGAACACCCACTTCCAGAATCCTGTCCAGTGATAACATGTCCAAACATTTAAACTCTGATAGTATCGCAAGGGATTGACGCTCCATCTGGGCAAAGGCAGCAATGGTGCCGCATCCATTATGGCGTGGTCAATCAGCACCTCGTCCCTCTCCATTATTCGGGAAAGTATTTTCCCACCCAATGAGAGACCGTAGGCAACATCCAGATGACCATTCAAATTTTCTTGAATATATCCGATAATCTGCACGGCCTGATCATCTACGGATGTAAACTGCGACTCCTTGCCCAACAAAAAACCGTCAATACCAACTGCAACAATATAGTATTTGTCCTTCATCAGCTCTATCAGCGGCATGAATATCTCGTAGGACACTCCCAGTCCCGGTATAAGCAGCAAGCTGGGATTCTTACTATTTCCATAGGTGTTAAATGTCATGGCTTTTTCTTTTCAATTCTGATTTCACGTATCTCTTTTGCCGGCACACCACCGACGATGGTGTTGGCGGGCACATCTTTGCTGACCACAGCCCCAGCCGCCACAATGGCGTTCTCGCCGACGGTGACACCAGCCAATACGGTGACGTTGGCTCCCAGCCACGCGTTGCGACCTATGACGATGGGCTTGGTAAGCAGTGTATGGCGTGTGGCGGGGTCTTCGGGGTGATACTCGGTGGCCAACACACAGTGGGGGCCGATGAAGGCACCGTCGCCGATGGTGATGCCACCAATGGCAAGGAGTGTGCAGCCGAAGTTGAGAAAGCAGTCGTCGCCGAAGCGCACACCAGGGCCGTAGTTGATGTTGAGTGGCGTGAATACACGCACGGTGTCGGGTACTTCGCTGCGGGTAATCTCACGCAGGCAGCCGCGCA
>CAZTVH010000342.1:0-1919 GCA_964616965.1 uncultured Bacteroidaceae bacterium
ACGACATCCACGCCCCCAACGAGAACTACCCGCTGGAGCAGTTCTTCAAAGGCATCGAGACCATCCCCTATTTCTACGAATACTTTGCGCGGTGAACCACCGCTGGTAACAACTATTACTGGTAATAACTCTTAATCGAAGCAAATAATGAAAAAGTTTTTTCTCATCGCACTACTGAGCATGGCATTCATTCCCGCCATGGCCCAAAACCAGCATCACCAGCACGGCCAGTGCGGCCACAGCTGTGGCAACTGCCCCCACCAGCAGCAGGCTCAAAAGCAGCCCAAGAGCACGGGCGGCATGGCTGCCGAGATTGTCAACGCCTTCCCCACCGCCAAAAGCACAAAAAAGGAAGCCAAATGGGTTGTCGTCTACGATGCCAACAAGCAAGTGCTGGGCTATGCCCTCTACTCCAAGCCTGCCAGCAACGGCATCAAAGGCTACAACGGCGAAACCCCACTGATGATTGCCCTCTCGCCCAAACAGAAAGTGCTCTCCGTCACCATGCTCGACAACCAAGAGACCCCCGGATACCTCACCCGCGTGATGAATGCTGGGCTGCTGAAGAGCTGGGACGGCATGAAGGCGAAGAAGGCAGCCAAGAAAAAGGTCGACACCGTCAGCGGAGCCACCTATTCCTCCCGCAGCATCATACAGACCCTGCAAGCCGCGCTGAACAACCTGTAATATGACCTACACCCTATTCACCGACATGAGCCGCTGCACCCCCGACGAGGTGCAGCGGCTACTTCTATCAGTACCAGAAAGACAACGGGCAGAGGCACTCAAATTCAAGCACACCTTCGGGCAGTTCGCCACGCTGAAGAGCTATCTGATGTTGGAACAACTGCTGACGAACCTCGGCATCGTCGTCCGTGGCACACCCCTACGCTTCCAAACCAACACACACGGCAAACCCCACCTTGTCGACTTCCCCGGCATCCACTTCAACATCAGCCACTGCCCCAAAGCCATAGCCGTGGCCGTCGACCACCTGCCCATAGGCGTAGACGTGGAACGCTACGTCACCCCCTCCGACTCGTTGCTCAACTACTGTATGAACGACGAAGAAGTGCGGCAAGTGCGCGAGTCCGGCCATCCTGAGGCCGCCTTTGCCTCCTTCTGGACCCAGAAAGAGGCCCTTTTCAAGCAACGCGGCACAGGCATCACCAAAGAGCTTCGCGAAGTCTTGGCACACCCCCACCCCGATGTGGTGTTGGACACCAAGGCATTCGACGAGCATCAGTTTGCCTTCACCCTGGCCACTGCCGCCCGATAGCCCTACTCCTCGCTGATAGTGAAATCGATGTCGGCCAGTTTAAAGTAGGCTCCCATAAAGTCCATGTAGCCCACGCGCACCGTCACCGTCCCCTCCTTCACCTTAGGAGTCATGTAATAGGTGCCCAGCTCGCCACCCTTGCGCATAGCGCACGCCTCCTCGTTGACAACCTTCAGGATGGTGTTGTTGGCACCCACCTTTTCGAGTTTGATGCGCACCACGTTCTCCACCCCTGCCTTCAGCACCATCGTTTCGGGTTCCAGCACGGTGATGCCCTGTTGTTCCTGCGCCTTCTGTGGCACTGCCACCTGTGCAGTAGGTTGCACCTGATAGAGCGAGTCCTGCGTAATAGGCTCCTGTGCCATGACTGACATGCCTAAACAAACAATTGAAACAAACAATAGTAATTTCTTCATAATATAGGAGTTTATCATTTATTCGTTGATATGTCGATTCGTTGATATGTCAATATGTTGATACGTTGGGCGGCAGCCAATTTTCAATGTTCAATTTTCAACTTTCAACTTTTAATTCACATGACTTACTATTTTGCGAACAGCTTTAGTATACTCATCTTTCTTCTGCCCGACGTGCCCGTATACGGGTGCTCGCGCAAAGGCAGGTTGATGCGGGTCTTCCC
>CAZTVH010000343.1:0-1902 GCA_964616965.1 uncultured Bacteroidaceae bacterium
CTTGCTAGCAGCCTCGGAGGTGCCTGAACTAAGAGCGAAATACCTAATCTTGCCCGGCCAAGCCACGTTGCGTTCGCCATTCAAGTTGCGGTACCACCATTCGCGGTGCATTTTGTTGTAGTCAAACACGGGTACCCGCTTGCGAAACTCTTCGGTGATGTTGCGTGAGCGCAATATTTCGGCAAAGCCGTATTGCTGTCCGAAGGCGGTGAGTTGGGCGCGGCGTAGCAGTTTGCGTAGTTCGCGTCGTTGGGCGCGGATGGGGTTGGTATACTTCAGCTTCGTCGCTGTAGGGATATTGCTTATCTCTGCTACCGACTTGATAAGTGCTCCAACAATAGGTAACTGCATGTCTTAGTTTGTTTAGTTTAAATGTCAATAAATCAGCTTTTCATCTTGGCTGCCATATAGGCTAAAGCAATTGCAAATTTACACATTTTTTTCAATTTGGATGACCTTTTTTTCTTTGGGTGGAAAATAATGTGTAATTTTGCAACCGTTTTTGAAGAATCAGATTGATGAATAGAGACAGGATTGAGATAATGGCCCCGGTGGGGTCGTACGAGAGTTTGGCAGCTGCCTTGCAGGCGGGTGCCGACGCAGTCTATTTCGGTGTGGGCAACTTGAATATGCGGTCGCGCTCGGCTGCCAATTTCGGGATAGAGGATTTGAGGCGTATTGCCGACATTTGCCAAGAAAAGGGCGTGCGCACCTACCTGACGGTGAATACCATCATCTATAACCACGAGCTAGAGGAGATGCGGGCCTTGGTGCAAGCAGCCAAAGAGGCAGGCATCAGTGCCATCATAGCCAGCGACATGGCGGTGATAACCTACGCCCACAGCATCGGGGTGGAGGTGCATATCTCCACGCAGTGCAACATTTCGAACGTGGAGGCGGTGCGTTTCTTTGCCCAGTGGGCCGATGTGGTGGTGACGGCACGCGAGCTGCCCCTGCGTCAGGTGGCGGAGATTACGCAATTTATTCGTGACAACGACATCCGTGGCCCGCGTGGCGAGTTGGTGCAGGTGGAGGTGTTCGCCCACGGGGCTTTGTGCATGAGCGTGAGCGGCAAGTGTTATCTGAGCCTCGACGAATATAATTTTAGTGCCAACCGGGGTGCCTGCCTCCAACTGTGCCGCCGTGAATATCTGGTCAAAGACTTGGAGAGCGACACCGAGCTGGTGGTGAGCGGCAAATACATTATGTCGCCCAAGGATTTGTGTACTATCGGCTTCTTGGACAAGATAGTGAAGGCTGGCGTGCGGGTGCTGAAGATTGAGGGTCGTGGACGGAGCGCAGACTATGTGAAAACGGTGGTGGAGTGCTACCGCGAGGCGTTGGATGCCATAGCCGAAGGCCACTATACTTTGGACCGGATTGCGGAGTGGACCGAACGGTTGCGCACAGTGTTCAACCGTGGCTTCTGGGATGGCTACTATCTGGGTCGCAAGATGGGCGAATGGAGCGAACGCTACGGCTCGCAAGCCACCGAAAACAAGGTCTACTTGGGTAAGGTGACCAACTACTACACCCGTCCGCAGGTGGCGGAGATGAAGATTGAGACAGCCGAACATCTGCGTGTGGGCGAAGACCTGATGGTGATAGGGCAGACCACCGGCGTGTACCGCGCCACGGTGGAAGAGTTGCGGCTGGGCGACAGCGCACAGCCAGTGCAGGAAGTAGGGCAAGGCGACGTGTTCAGCGTCAAGACCACCGAGCCGTTGCACCGGGGCGACAAACTGTATCGGGTCGACAGGGTAATTGATGAGTTTTAATGATGGAAGAGGTTCGTATATACCACACCCTCTGGGGTGGCTTGGCTTGGTGGGCGATATTGGTGTCGTTGGGGTTTGTGGGGCTGTTTGTGTGGCTCATTATTGATGACCCTGCTTTGAGAGG
>CAZTVH010000344.1:0-1461 GCA_964616965.1 uncultured Bacteroidaceae bacterium
CAATGCTCTCGGTATAGATGCCTTCCTGTTCCAAGTCGCGAACACAAGAGGAGAAGAGAACAATTAAAGTGAAAATTGAAAAGTGAAAATTGAATAGTCGGTTCCTCATGGTGTCAAAAGTTTAAGGACAGCGATAGTGAAGGGGTGAAGCTTCTCTCGGTTGGCATCATTGAGGGGGCAAGGGCGAGTCCCGTGGTGCGTCGGGGCTGCATGGAATAGGCACGGTAGAGGTTGAACAGGTAGAGCACTGCTGCGCCACCCCAAGCGATGTAGGAGGCGGTGCGGAAGGTGTTGTAACTATTCTGGGCTGCGTTCCAGTCGGGATATGGGGTGGCAGCATCGCGCATCACCACTAGCTGCTGCTGTGCCATATAGTAGGTGTAGGCACCTCCACCCACAAAACAACAGCTCACCCGTCAGGGTGAGCCACCCCTCGGCATAGTGGCCTTTGCCCATCTGACCGAGGCCTGGCACCACGGCACTCTTGACCAACGAAGTCCAGTTGCTCACCTCGCCATAGCGGCGCAGCTCCTCCCATTGCGGCTGAATGTTGCCGCTGACCGCCACCTGACAGAGCAGCTGGACGAGTTCCGTGCCCGCTGCTCGGCCGACCACAAAAAGGGTAATGCTTCCAGGCACAACGCCGTAACGCCAGTCAAAACAAACAACAAGGTCGGCTCCCCCTCCGACAAACCACGTCGTGCCCGCCGCTGAGAAAGCCCCACATAGCCGACAATACCATATAAAGGATGCCCCAAAGGCGTCCTTTTTTCTTTCACCGATAAGCTGTAAGTCCGTTCGTTCCCGTATCATTTTGCCATCATTTCCCCCTCGTTCCGCCATCCGGCAGGAGAAAACGGGTGGCACTGAGCATATAAAGGTATGAATTGGAACGATTGTGCATGCACGCATCGGTTAATCCCGCCACGGCGAAGACAGTGTTGATTTCTTATGTCAATTTGTTTTGTTCTTTCACAAAGTCAATTGTTTCTACAGACGGAACACGGAATGAGAATGTGGTTTTGCGACCGACATTGGTGATAGCAAAGTCGCCCTTGCCAATAACGTCCATACCGATGAGCATATCAATATCGTCAAGTTCGCAGCACGACACCAACATTGATGGTAGGACAACGTTATTCGGCAATACGATATTGACACAATACATCATCACCTGTATTATTCCGGCAGCCGTGTAGTTGTTTGCCATGGCCTCTGGAATAAGACCAAGTTCTGAGACGATGCGTGTCGATATGGCAGAATGGGAAGCACCCGTGTCCCACAGGGCACGGTACTGCTTGACGGGAGGATGGGGAATTCCGTTTAGCAGGTCAGTTTCTTTGGTTTCCACACTGACACCACACAAGGTTTCTATTACCTCCGCTATACCATCAAACTCTACAGAGAGTGGGATATACTGCTTCATTGTTGGTAATTCTTACGCGGTTACGGAATACTACA
>CAZTVH010000344.1:1471-1885 GCA_964616965.1 uncultured Bacteroidaceae bacterium
TAGGTCTTCTGCTTGCTGCTGCAACGTTGGATTAAGAAGTTGCCCATGCCGTACTTTTCCTTGCCTATGGCATGTGCTTCAGCCTCGGTGTCGCAGGACTCTGCTACCTGTTGATTCACTATTACCAACACTTTGCCATCGTACTTCTTAACCAACTCGTCATAGTTGTCAAGGTAGTACTGGAAATTCTTCTTTAACTGCTCCATTTGTTCCATTTCTTGCGATATTTATCATATAATAACGCATCGAATTATTATTTATTGTCCGAGTGGAGATAATATTCGCTCTAATATAACATATGACTGATTTTTGCCAAACCGTCTCAAAAAAGTATCTCCCCGCCTGCGGCGGGAATCCAGAAATCTTGGAGAAATTTAGATTTACCTAAGATTTCCCGATTTCGCGAAGCGGGTG
>CAZTVH010000345.1:0-1881 GCA_964616965.1 uncultured Bacteroidaceae bacterium
TATACTGTCAAAAGTACTCAAAATGGACACCCATAGAGCCAATTATTTAACTTTTTTTATGACTTTTTCTGAAAACTCTTCACCAAAGCCATCAGGTAGCCCAATACGATAAAGCCTCCCGGTGCCAGAATGAAGAGCAGCATTCCGTCGTTTCCGTTGATGAAGTTATAGCCAAAGATGGAGCCGCCGCCCAGCATCTCGCGCACCATGCCCACCAGTGTCAGAGCCCAGGTGAAGCCCAGTCCCATGAAGAGGCCGTCGAGCAGCGAGTGCCACACATTGTTTTTCGACGCAAACGCCTCGGCGCGGCCCAGCACCACGCAGTTCACCACAATCAGCGGTATAAACAGGCCCAGAGTGGTATATAGGTCGGGCAGGTAGGCCTGCATCACCAGCTGCACGATGGTCACAAACGTGGCTATCACCACGATGAATGCCGGTATGCGCACCTTGTCGGGTATCACCGACTTCAGTAGCGAGATGACTATGTTCGACATCAGCAGCACGAAGGCCGTGGCCAGGCCCATGCACATGCCGTTGATTGCCGACGTGGTGGTTGCCAGGGTGGGGCACATGCCCAGCACCAGCACCCATGCGGGGTTCTCTTTGATAAGTCCGTTTTTGATAATGTCTGCAGCTTTCATTGCTCATTGCCTCCTTTCTGGAATATTGCGTATGCGTTGTTGATAATCTCGCAGAATGCGCGCGAGGTGATTGTCGAGCCGCTGATGGCATCCACGTCGCCGCCGTCCTTCTTCACCTTCAGCCCCTCGGCGGGGTTCTTGCCTATCACGTTGCCCTTGTTGCCTTCCTGGAACCATTCGCCCGCTTTCGCGCCCAGGCCGGGGGTCTCGGCTGTCTCCAGTATCTGGTAGCCGCTAATGTTGCCTTCCGCGTCCAGCCCCACCATAGCTACTAGGTTGCCGCTGAAGCCCTTGCCGCTCTTCGACTCGATGGCCATGCCCACCAGCTCGCCCTCGGCGTTGTAGGCCTTGGTGCAGGGCACCTCGTCGATGGTCGTCTCCTCTAGTCGGTCGAATGCGGGCAGCACCGCCTTCACGGCCGCTTCTTTCTTTGCCTTCTGGGCCTGAGCAATAGGCTCTTCGGTAACTCCGCTGACAAATGCCAGCGCGGCGGCTGCCACCACTGCGATGAGGGTCAGCGACAGCATCATATTGATGATTGTTGATTGTGCTTTCTTTGCCATGATTGTTGTTTTTTGTTCTAGTATTTCTAGTGCTACTAGTCTTTCTAGTATTTCTGGTATTTCTCGCTATTCGGTTTTTAATTTGCAAATCTCTTGGGTTTGCACCAGCGGTTGATGAGAGGTGTCACCGCGTTCATCAGCAGGATGGCGAAGCTCACGCCTTCGGGATAGGCACCCCAGTTGCGGATGATTATGGTCAGCAGGCCGCACCCGAAGCCGAATATCAGCTGTCCGCTCTTAGCCATAGGCGACGTCACCATGTCCGTGGCCATAAAGCAGGCTCCCAGCATGATGCCGCCCGTCAAGATGGTCGTCACGGGGTCGATATACTGTGTCGGGTCGCACAGCCAGAGGATGCCGCTGAACACAAACGCCGTGCCGATAAATGCCACGGGGATGTGCCAGCTGATTACCTTGCGGCACAGCAGATACACCGCGCCAATCAATATGGCTATCGCACTCACCTCACCGAGCGAGCCGCCCATCTGGCCCCGCAGTATGTCTACCAGCGACGGCAGGTTGTTGTCCGCTATCACGCTCTGCACCGTGGCTCCTTCGTGCGTCAGCCCCTCTTTGATGATGCCTAGGGGGGTGGCTCCCGTGGTGGTGTCAAGGGTCATGGGGAACCACTTGCCCACCGTGGGCCAGGTGGTCATCTGCACGGGGAACGAGAT
>CAZTVH010000346.1:0-1852 GCA_964616965.1 uncultured Bacteroidaceae bacterium
GGCTTCCAGTTGATGGTCTTGTTCAGCTCAATCATGCGGTCGCGCAGGGCGGTGGTGCGGATAAACCAGCTGTCCAGCGGGTAGTACAGCACCGGCTTGTCGGTACGCCAGCAGTGGGGATAATTGTGGGTGTGCTTCTCGCTCTTGAAGAGCTTGCCCTGCTCCTTGAGCATGATGACCAGCTCCACGTCCAAGCTCATGTCC
The DNA here is from genome assembly GCA_964616965.1 of uncultured Bacteroidaceae bacterium. GTDB lineage: Bacteria > Bacteroidota > Bacteroidia > Bacteroidales > P3 > Colimorpha. The sequence goes on from CAZTVH010000346.1 coordinate 205, forward strand.
TTCTCGGTCTTAGTGGGGTCGAAAGCGTTCTTCACAAACTTGCCGGCATACTGGGCGTAAGTGTCCGTGTCCATATTGCCCTTCACCCACTCAGGGTCAAGGTCCTCGATGCGGGCGAAACGGCCCTGCTTGTCCACCATAGGCATCTGCTTGCCATCGCGGTCGTAAAGCAATAGGTCGCCAATGCCGGCCTTCTTCGCCACGCGGGCATCGTCGGCACCAAAGGTGGGAGCAATATGCACAATACCCGTACCGTCGTCGGTAGTCACATAGTCGCCCAAGATGATGCGGAACGCTTCGCCCTCCTCGGCGGTGCGGTGCGTCTGCTCGGCGGCATTCACCACCGTAGGCTTCACCCAAGGTATCAACTGCTCATAACAGACTCCTTCCAAAGCGGCACCCTTGCACTCGCCAATCACCTTGGCTTGCAACAGCTTCGACTTCTCGTCGGGCTCACCCTCGGTGAAGAAGTTGCCCATCAGTGGCTTTGCCATAATGATGCGACAGGGCTCCTGCGTATAAGGATGAGTGGTCTCCAACAACACATAGTCGATGGTGGGACCCACACACAACGCCGTGTTCGACGGCAGGGTCCAAGGCGTGGTCGTCCAAGCAATGGCGTATGTGGGTAATTGAGAATTGAGAATTGAGAGTTGAGAATTACTCGGTGCAAAACAATTTTCAATTTTCAATTTTGAATTTTCAATTTTAAACATTGCCACACAGGTGGTGTCCTTCACGTCGCGGTAGCAGCCGGGCAGGTTCAACTCGTGGCTCGACAGGCCGGTACCAGCTGCCGGGCTATAAGGCTGGATGGTGTAGCCCTTGTACAGCAGCCCCTTGTCGTAGAGCTTCTTCAACAGGAACCACAGCGTCTCGATATACTCATTCTCAAACGTAATATAGGGGTGTTCCAAGTCCACCCAGTAGCCCATCTGACGGGTCAGCTCATCCCATAGGTCTTTGTACTGCAGCACCTCGGTGCGGCAGGCCTTGTTGTACTCATCAACCGAAATCTTTTTACCAATATCCTCTTTGGTGATGCCCAGTTTCTTCTCCACACCCAACTCCACGGGCAGGCCGTGCGTGTCCCAGCCCGCCTTACGGTCCACGAAATAACCCTTCTGTGCCTTATAGCGGCAGAACACGTCCTTAATCGTACGCGCCATCACATGGTGGATGCCGGGCTTGCCATTAGCCGATGGAGGACCATCGTAAAACACATATGAGGGATGCCCCTCGGCCAGTTTCTGCCCCTTCTCAAAAACCTCATTCTCCTCCCAGAATTTGCGGATTTCCTCGCCAACCTGGGTCATGTTAAGCTGTTTGTATTCCTTAGAGCTCATTATATATATAAATATTATTTAATAACGCACATATTCACAACTCCTTGCACCGCAACGGTGCAAGGCAACCAAATTGCAAAGATACGAAAAAAAAGTGATTCAGATAAAAAGAAACCCTCTTATGCTATTATTGACTGATTTTTCAACAGCATCGAAGATGCTGAATCTTAATAACTAAAGTTTGACAAGTTGTTTTTTGCTCTAGGGGACTTCTAAAAATACCCCGTAGGGGTTTACGTTTAATAGAATATCGCAATCGCATACGGTTTTGGCGAGGCTAGGACTCTCTGTTTGCGGACACC
>CAZTVH010000347.1:0-1852 GCA_964616965.1 uncultured Bacteroidaceae bacterium
TATTCTATAGTTATGGGCAAATATATAGTATAACTATAGTATAAATGTAGGATAAGTAGCGGATATATGAGGGAGCCACTGGGGGGTTAGCGTGGGGCGGTCCATAGTTTCCAGCTGAGTTGGGCCTGCCGCTCAAGCATGGCAAGGCCGCCGACGGTGTGAGCCCCGTTGGCGGCAGCCTCGCGGAGGAAGCGGGTGGGGGAGGGGTTGTAGGTGAGGTCGTAGCAGAGATGGAGCCGGTTGAGCAGGTGGCAGTAAGGCCAAGGGGTGTCGCCGGTGTGGGGATACATGCCGACGGGGGTGGCGTTGATGATGAGGTGGTGGGTGTCGACGAGGAGGGCGGCAGCATCGTAGGAGAGGGCTTGGGGGTGCCGTTGGGGGGTGCGCGACACCAGGCGGTAGTCGATGCCCAGTTGCCGCAAGGCGTAGCCTACGGCCTTGGCTGCGCCGCCGGTGCCGAGAATGAGGGCCGCGCGGTGGTGCGGCTGCAGGAGCGGCTGGAGGGTCTCTAGAAAGGCGGGTGCGTCGGTGTTGTGGCCTATGAGTTGTCCGTTGCATATCGCTACGCAGTTGACGGCACCGATAGCCTGCGCGGCACTGTCCAGACGGTCGAGGTGGGGGATGACGGCCTGCTTGTAGGGGATGGTGACGTTGAAGCCGCAGATATGGTTCTCCACCACCCAGTGGCGCAGGGCGGCCACACTCTGCATCTCGTACAGACAATAACTTGCGTCGGTGATGCCTACACGCCGAAACATTGCCTCAAACCACTGTTGCGACCAGGAGTGGGCCAGTTTTTCTCCTATCAGACCGTATTGTTTCATGGTGCAAAGATACTAATAATTGTTCGAATATCGTTTTTTTTATGTATCTTTGCATTTTCGAGTAACGTGTCACTATGAAGAAGCTGTTTCGTGTAATACTGCTAATAATCAACTTGGTTTTTGCCGTAGCACTGGTGCTGTCGACGCTGGCAGGGCGTGTGGCTCCGAGCCGATTTGTGCCCAATACGAGCCTTTTGCCATTAACACAATAAATTGATAGTTTTTACGTTCTTGTTTAAAACAATTGATATGCCAGAAATATTCAGAATATTTGGAATGCGGTTCTTTTTTTACTCGCGAGAGCATGAGCCAATGCATGTCCATGTAAAGAACGCCGACGGAAGAGCAAAATTTGCCATTACCCAAGAGGGGATTGTGTTGGTGAAGAACGAAGGCTTGAAGACAAAGGATATCAAAGCGGCTGAGATGGTGCTGGAAGAGAACAGGGAGCTGGCTATAGAAAAATGGAACGAATACTTTGGAAAAAGTGTGAATGATGAGAATTTGTAAAGTTTGGTTTGAGAACGACAGGATATATGTCCTAACGGACGAGGGTCGAACCATGTGGCAGTCGTTGCTATATTACCGTCGGCTGCGTGAGGCCACTGACGAGCAGCGAGCTGAATGCGAGATAGACGACGAAGGTGTGCACTGGGAGGCCCTTGATGAGGATGTATCGCTTGAAAGCTTTAGTTATGAGGACCCAGAACCCAAAGGCGTGTCACGACTGTTCCTCTCACACCCCGAACTTAACGAGGCGGCCATTGCGCTACGCCTTGGCATAGACCGAAACGTGATGCGACAATATGTGAACGGGATGAGCAAGCCATCGCCAGCCACAGAGCAGCTTATTTACAGCGAAGTGCGTCGAGTGGGGGCAGAACTTGCGTCATTGAACCCATAAAGGTCTATAGGTTACGCCACAGCTGAAATTCTGCACAGATGACACGGCTTAATAAATTGCGAATGGCATTTTACTAAAGTTTGACAAGTAAATGCGGGTACAAATACGCTTATGATGGATTACT
>CAZTVH010000348.1:0-1848 GCA_964616965.1 uncultured Bacteroidaceae bacterium
AAGTAGAGATGCCTCGCATTGGGGCGGGAGAGGCTGTCCAATTCGGCATAGAGGGCAGAATTGGTGTCGATGGCGACGGGGTGCAAGGTATACTTATCGGTGAGCAAACGTTCATACTCCTTCTTGGTGATTTCTTCGGGGACGATAACGATGCGGTTGTCGGCAGAGAAGGTAGAATAGCCATTGATCGAATCCACATGGTATGCTTCATCCTCGGGTGCGACGTACTCTTTGATGTTGGCAAAGTCTACACTGGTGAGACTTTGCATGCCGCACTTGCAGGAGGACATTAGAGCGAAAGCGCATACAGACATGCCGAGTAAAGAAAGTTTCTTCATAGGATGAGAACGTTTGATAGATAACGCTCGCAGTCCTGTTTTATTGTGTAACGGATGGCTATTCGCTATCGTCGAAGAAGATGCTTTTCCAGTCGCGGTGGGGTTTGGAGGCAGACGGTTTGGGGGTGGCACCTAGACGTTGGAGGGTGTCGGCAAGGGCTTGGTCGTTGTCGGTGATGACCATGAGGCGGTCGCCGACGTGAAGAGGGGTCTTGCCTGTGGGGACGAAATAGGTGTCGCCACGTTTGACCATGATGGCGAGGGTCTTTTCGGGCATTTGGAGGTCCATGAGGTGGGAGCCGTGGGCAAGCATGGTTTTGGTGATTTCGATTTCGGAGGTGGCGGACTTAATCTCTTCGGGGAAGTCGATGTCGAAGTTTTCAATTTTGGGTTTCTCCTCGGGTGGCTCTGCCACGCCGAGCCAACGTGCCATGGGTGATAGTGTAGTGCCTTGAAGAATGAGACTCACCAGAGTGCAGAGGAAGACTATGTTGAAGATAATGTCGCTGCCTGGCACATCAGAGGCACGGCAGAGGATGGCAAAGATGATGGGAACGGCTCCCCGCAGTCCTACCCAGGAGACGAACACCTTGTCTTTGAAGTCGAACTGGCGGAAGGAAGCCAGTGAAGCAAACACACTCAAGGGACGGGTTACAAATATCATGACTACACTGATAATCAATCCAGGGATAAGTACCGCTTTGAGTTCGGATGGGTTGACCAGTAGTCCGAGTGTGAGAAACATAGTAAGCTGGCTCAGCCACGAAATGCCTTCGAAGAAATTACGGGTGGAGCGTTTGTGGATGAATCTGGCGTTGCCGAGGATGAGCCCCGCAATGTAGACGGCAAGGAAACTGTTTCCCTGAAGATAGTAGGTGGAGGCAAAGACGAAAAAACACCCAGTGAGGACAAGGATAGGGTAGAGGGCGGCGTTGTCGATGTTGATGCTGTTGATAAGCCAGACGAGGAGTTTGCCCATGAGGATGCCTGCCACGGCTCCGATGGCGAGTTGCATTACGAGCAGACCCACGGCACCCCAGTAGTTTGGGTGACCGCCTTGCTGGATAAGGGAGATGAAGGTGATGGTGAGTACATACGCCATGGGGTCATTGGAGCCGCTTTCCAGCTCTAGGGTGGGGCGAAGATTGTGCTTTAGGTTCAGCCCTTTGCCCCGCAGGATGGAGAAGACTGAGGCTGAGTCGGTGCTGCTCATAGTGGAGGCGAGAAGCAGACAGCCCATGATGCCAGTGGCAATGCCTTCGCGGTGGCCAATAAGGAGGTAGAGGATAAGTCCTGTGCTGACAGATGTGAGCAGTACGCCTAGGGTGGCAAGGGTGATGCCTGGACCGAGGACTGGACGGATGTCGTTTAATCGTGTATCGAGTCCGCCAGAGAAGAGGATGGCGCACAAAGCGATGGTGCCGACCATGTGGGCAATCTTGATGTTGTGGAAATTGACCAGTTGCAGGCCGTCGCTGCCGAAGAGCATTCCCACACCAAGAAACAGTAG
>CAZTVH010000349.1:0-1805 GCA_964616965.1 uncultured Bacteroidaceae bacterium
CACACCAAGGGCAACAGCATCATCGTGGTGGAGATGGACGGCCTGTTCTACATGCTTCACGGCGACATCACCTATGTCGACGAAGCCCTCTACGAGGACAAGCTCTCTGTCGTCTTCGACGACCTGCCTGCCGCCCGCGAGACGCAGGACCGCATCCGCGAGTTCGTCCGCAACCACCCCACCGTCTATTGTGGCACCCACACACCTCAGGGCTATGAGAACCTGGAGGCCAAGCGCGTGATGGACTTGGATAATCCAGTACCCACCATATTGGCCGAAGTGGATTTCTCCAAGCAGGAAGCCTCTGGCAAGTACGTCTGCTCCATCTGCGGCTATGTCTACGACCCCGCCGAGCACGACGGCGTGCCCTTCGAATCCCTCCCCGCCGACTGGCACTGCCCCCGCTGCAAACAGGGCAAGGAAAAATTCAACAAAGCCTGACAATAATCCCACCCACTATGAAGACAATAATGATTATCGACGGAGGCCCACGGAAAAGCTACAACACGGCCTCTATGCTGCAGAAATTCGCCGAGGGTGCAAACTCGGTGAGTGACCAGATTGAAGTGAAAACCGTCCGCCTCTATGGCCTTGACTACAAAGGCTGCATGTCGTGCATGGCCTGCAAGCTTAAAAACAAAGCCTCGAACGTCTGCAAGTTCAAAGATGCGCTGACTCCCGTCTTGGAAGAGATTGCCCAAGCCGACGGTTTGGTACTGGGGTCACCCATATACTTTGGCGACGTGACCGGGCAGATGCGCACCTTCTTAGAGCGATTGGCATTCCCGTGGCTCTCCTATAACGACTATAGCCTTACGGCTCCCAAACGTATGCCCGTGGTGCTGATGGAGACGATGAACGGCCTGCCCGACAGAAACAACAGCCAAGGCTACGGCTCGATGGAGCACTGCATCGCTGCCGCCCTTGGACAACCAGAGCATGTCGTCGCCTACAACACCTATCAGGTGAAAAACTACGACAACTACGAGTTGCAAAGTTTCTCCGAAGAGGCCAAGCGTCAGTACCGCGACACCCACTGGGAGGAGGACCTTCAGAAAGCCTTCGATGTCGGCAAACGTATGGCGGAAAGAATTATGAACTAAGAAGTAAGAACCAATTGATAGTAAAGAATGCGTTAACGTGTAAATGTGTTAACGTGTAAATCATTTGACTAACGAATTAACACATTAACGAATTAACGAATTCGACAAGTTTTAGTTTTTACTTTTTACTTTAATAGTATCTCATTCTTGCTTACCATCCTGCTCTGCTGCCCGTGAGTGAGATGCACGCTGCTACCCAGCACCATGTAGAGCTGGTTCTGTTCGAGGAAGAAAGAGCCCTGTTCGCCAGCGGTGACGATGCACTGGTCGATGATGTTGCTGCCGTCGAGGGTGAGTGACGAGGCCCTGTAGTCGCCCGACACCAAAGCCGTTGGAAATCTTTTCTGTGTTGCCATATCGCCATTCAAAAATTGGGCTGCAAAGTTACACAAAATATTCGACATGGAGCTTACATTCCAGTTACAAGGGCAATAAAAAAAGAAAGAAATCTATTGGATTTCCCGATTTCGCGAAGCGGGGTATAATACTATCCCGCCTGTGGCGGAAATCCGGAAATCTTGGTGAAATTACAATGACATCAAATACAAATCAAGAACTATTATGCAAAAGGCAATAATAATTGGGGTTCTTCGTTATCAAATATAAAGGGGGTTTCTATTTATCAAGAATTAGAGAATTAGAGAATATGTAAATTGAATATTTTGAATTTGATAAGAATTTGAGACTTTAATTGCATGCAAT
>CAZTVH010000350.1:0-1790 GCA_964616965.1 uncultured Bacteroidaceae bacterium
TACAGCGACGAGAAGTTCTGACCCGTCCAGAGGTCAACATCCTTATTGTCGTCCATGCCATAGCGGCTAGAGGTGAACACCAGCGTGTTGGTATCATTGCCCAAGAAGTGGGGCGCCCAGTCGTTGTATTCCGTGCTCCAGTCCACCAACTTGGTGATGACGTGGCGGCTACGGTCGGCAGCCCAACGTGTCACCTCAATCAGCGACTTCTTGCGACTGGTACCCAGCTTGTCGCCCGGCACCAACTCCAGATACTTGTCATAATAGCCATCCGCATCATCAAACTTCCCGTTGAAGCGGCACATCTCAGCCATATAGAAATACAGCTTGGGCTCCACATTGTAGTACCCTGCCTGAATCAGACGCAGGTAGGTGTGCTCCGCCTTGGGGTAGTTGTACATCAGTCGGTAGCATTCGCCAATCTGGAAATAGATACGGTTCTTTTCCGCCCTATTGCTCGACACACGGTCGTAGGCCTTCTGGTAGCTCTCTAAGGCAAGGATGTACTGCTTGTTCTTAAACTGCTCATCTGCCTTCGACGCAACACTGCTCTGAGCCATCGCCGTGCTGCCCCAAAGTAGGGCCACAACCATGAGGACGAAACCTTTTTTTATCATTTTCATATATAAATTTTTATTTTACTCAATAACGCAATTATAACCATATTAGTATATTGCGGGGCAAAACATGCCTCTCGCAACACACTAAATTAATGTGCTAAATTACACATTTTTTCTGACATAAGTAAAAAAAAGTATCACTTTCTTTATTTACTCTCAATATCAGGATACAAAAGATAGCGGCTGCGGATGGTCTTGAAATGGTCAAGCGCAGGCTGCCACGAGGCACGTATTTCCTCTTCCGATGCACCTTGCTGCAACTGTCGGCGAAGGTCGGCAGTGCCTGCCAACTTCTCAAAGAAATTGTTCCCCAAGAAGAAGAGATTTTTGTTAGCGACCGCATTGTACATCAGAATCAGATAGGAGAGGTCGAAGTTCGACGGCACCTGTATCTCGCGCAGGTCGAATCCGTAACATTTTTTCTCTCCCTTAGGGGTGAACGAGAAAAGGTAAACCTTCTGCCCGTCGGCAAGGGTGTAGGTGGCATTCCACTCCACACTGCTGGGGTGTGGGGTGCCGACCACCTCGAAAGGCCAGTCGGTGCCACGCCCCACACTGACTGTGGTGCCCTCAAAGAGGCATAATGAGGGATAGAGGGCAATGGCATGGGCATTGCGCAGGTTGGGCGACGGAGGCACAGGCAGTTCGTAGCCAATGCTGTCGCGTCGATAGCCCTGCATCGGCACAACAGTGAGGTTGCATTCCCTGCCCCCCGCCAGCCAATGCTCACCATTTATCATACAGGCATATTCGCCGATAGTCATGCCATAGACGATGGGCACGGGATGCATCCCCACAAACGAACGGAACTTTTCCGTGTCCAACACAGGGCCGTCAATATAATGGCCGTTGGGGTTGGGTCTATCTAGCACCACGAGGGGGACATCGTTTTCGGCACACGCCTCCATCACATAGTGCAGCGTTGAAAGATATGTGTAAAAGCGGCAACCCACGTCCTGCAGGTCGAACAGCACCACATCCACATCCTCCATCTGCTTGGCGGTAGGCTTTTTGTTCTTGCCGTAGAGCGAGATGATGGGCAGCCCCGTTTCGGGGTCGGTGCTATTGTCCACATGCGCACCCGCCGCCGCCGTGCCGCGGAAGCCGTGTTCAGGACAGAATATCTTGGTGACGTTCACACCCGCACGGAGCAGGGTATCCACCAAATGT
>CAZTVH010000351.1:0-1783 GCA_964616965.1 uncultured Bacteroidaceae bacterium
TTCGAGGATGGGTGTCTTGAAGTACGAAGTAAGAACTAATTAAAGTAAAAAGTAAAAACTAAAAACTAAAACGTTTTCAACTTTCAATTTTCAATTCTCAACTTACACGTTATGCGGCAGCCAATTTTCAATTTTCAATTCTCAATTCTCAATTTAATAAGTTTTCAACTCTCAACTCAAACATAGCTTCCCATTGAATACCACCGTTTTATACAGCCTGCGGGGGTATTTTCCGCTCTCTGGAGCGGAGATGGAGCGAACACCGAGGGGAGATGGTGCGGATAAGGGAGGGAGGTGGCTTGTGGTCCTTGGGCTATTTCCCGATGCAGAAGCGGGAAAAAATGGTGCCGAGGACTTCGTCTGAGGTGACTTGGCCCGTGATGGTGCCGAGGTGGTGGAGGGCATCGCGGAGGTCGATGACAACGAGGTCGGCGGGCAGGGCATCAGCGAGTCCTTTGGACACCTGCAGCAGAGCCTGTTCCACATGGCCGAGGGCATCGTAGTGGCGCACGTTGGCCAGCATCACGTCTGGGGCTTGGGCCATGTCGGTGCGGGCAACCTTGAGGAGCATATCGGTGAGACGCTCAAGGCCGTAGCCCTCTTTGGCCGAAAGGGAAATCCCTTGTTCCAGAGGGGAGTCTACAGCATTGTGGAGGTCTATCTTGTTGTTGACGACAATCAGGTGTTTGTCCTTCAGCGACAGGGTGTCTTGCAGCTCCTGCAGGTCGCGAAGGGCTGCATCGATTGGCTGGGTGGCATCGTGCACATAGAGGACAATGTGGGCCTGTGCCACGGTGCTGATGGTGCGCTGTATGCCGAGCGATTCGATGGGGTCGTCGCTGTGGCGCAGACCAGCAGTGTCGATGATGCGGAAGGGTGTCCCTTCGACGACAAAGGTCTCTTCGATGGTGTCGCGCGTGGTGCCGGGAATGTCGCTGACGATGGCACGGCTGTCGTGCAGCAAGGCGTTGAGGAGCGAGGATTTTCCCGCGTTGGGTCGGCCTATGATGGCCACGGGGATGCCGCGCTTGAGGGCATTGCCCATGTGAAACGACTGGCGGAGGGCGGTGACGCGGGTGCAAATCTGCGAGGAGAGCGACAGGAGGCGGCCACGGTCGGCAAACTCAACGTCCTCGTCGCTGAAGTCGAGCTCCAGCTCTAGCAGCGCGGTGAGTTCGACGAGTTGCTGCCGCAATTGCTCCAGCTCTTTGGCATAGCCACCCCGCAACTGGCTGATGGCAAGGCTGTGGGCGGCAGCGTTGGTGGAGTCGATTAGGTCTGCCACAGCCTCTGCCTGCGAGAGGTTCAGCTTGCCGTTGAGGAAGGCACGGCGGGTGAACTCGCCAGGCTCTGCCAATCGGGCACCGCTGTCGAGGAGGGCTTGCAGCAGAGCCTGTTGGACATACAGGGAGCCATGACATGAAAGCTCAACGAGGTCGTCGCCCGTATAGGAATGGGGCGATGGGAAAGCCGTCACCACCACCTCGTCGAGCAGCTCACCGTCCTTTTGAAAACGGGCGAATGCGGTGGCAGGGTGCCCGTCAAGGGGGGTGGGCAGGGCAACATGGCGAGAGGCAATAGCATAAGAGTCGGGACCCGATAGCCGAACGACGGCAATGCCCCCGATGCCATGCGGTGTGGAGATGGCAGCTATGGTGTCGTTATTCATCCTCCTTGGTTTCGGAATCGTCCAACTGGGCGTCGGCAAGGTCGAGGTCGGGCTTGGGTTGGTCATAGGCGGCCTGCGTGTTGGCAATGTAGGCATCGCCGAAGAGTGAGCCCA
>CAZTVH010000352.1:0-1773 GCA_964616965.1 uncultured Bacteroidaceae bacterium
GTCAGACATTGCATAAGATTGATTTTTTTGTTGCACCAGAAAATCCCGATTGCCATAGCTCCACCTCAATAAGTCTGCTTTGCCCCACTGATTTTCACTATATTACATCTAAAAATATAGTAGTTTTCCGCTCTAAGAACGGAAAACGATAAAATAAGTGTATAGAAACTATAGGGAAAAGGTAAAGGGCACGAAGTGCCCGGAGGTTATTTGCGGGGGGCGCGGCGGGGCTTGTCGGAGGGGGAGCCAGAGCGGTCGTCGGCCTTGACGGGGGCGACGGAGGCATCGCGCGTCTTGCCTTTCTTGCAGTCTTTTGCAAGGCAGGCGCGCATCTCGGTGAGTTGCTCTTTGGTGAGTATCTCATCAATCTGTAGGCGGGTGCGGTACATCTCTTTGGCTATGTCGGCACGGAGGGCGGCCTCGCGGTCGTAGAGGGGGAAGAGTTGGTCGGAATTGTCGCCATCTTTCTGGGTGATGGCACGAATCTGCTTGCGCACTTTGTCAAGTTCGGCCTGCAGGCGGTCTACCTCCTTTCGGCTGTTTTCCATGACGGTGTTGAGCCGCTTCTTTTGAATGGCAGAGAGGTTGTTGACCATTTCTTCTACCTTGGGAGGCTCTTTGTGATGGCGCGAGTGTTCGTTCCTTTGCTGTCCCATGACGGTGATGCCGATGGTGAGAGCGAGCAGCAGTGTGGCAATCTTTTTCATATCGTGTTTTTTAACGAGAGGTTCTAGGTTATTGAATTGTTCTAGAGATGGTTTAGTAGAGGCTTTCGATGACACCGAGGCCGAAGCCTGCCTCGGTCATGTCGGCATAGTCGGCTTGGTAGTTGTAGACTTCGGCAATCATGTTGCTGATTTGGCCTTCGTCGTAGTCGCGGGTGAAGAGGAGCGCAACGTTGATGCCGATGGCGAGTGCGATACATGCCGCCACGGCGGAGGTGATGCGCCTGAATCGATGAGGTGCATTGGTTTTGGGTGTGAGCAGCGGCTTGTTGCGCACCTGCTCCATGACAGGAGCGACCACATCGATGGTGGCGGGGTAGCGCATATCGCGCAGCTGCTGCAGTATGTCGTTATCGGTCATAAACTATTGAACGTTGGTGTATTGGGTATTGATACTGTCTTTTTCAGTTGATTGGGTTAAGCATTTTCTTGAGGTTCTTGCGGGCACGGAAGATGAGTGCCTCGACTTTGGCAGTTGTACACTGCATTACATCGGCAATGTCGTTATAGGAAAAGTCGTTGAAGGTGTAGAGCACCAATGCGGTGCGTTGTTCGGGATGGAGACGACCCAGTGCTTGGTGGAGCTGGCGGGCTTGTTCTTGATGGATGATTTGTTGTTCGGCGTTGTGGTCGGAGGATGGCACTTCGGGGGGCACGATGTCCTCGGTGGGTGTCACCCAACGGCTGAGACGCTTGATTTCCTTGCAGACGACGTTGACGGTGAGGCGGTAGATGAAAGTACTCAGTTTCGACTTGAACTGGAAGCGGGGCAAAGCCATGTATAGCTCGACAAAGACCTGCTGTGTCATCTCGGCTATGTCAATTCCCGCTCCCCCTATCTTGAAACAGAGGTTGGCGACGATGGTTTGATATTCCTTCACAATTTCCTCGTAGCGGTTGACGTTGCCGGCCAAGATGTCGCGTATGACCTCTTCTTCGTTCATGGTCGAATCTGTTATTATGTATTTTGATTATTGGTTTTATTGCAAAAAGGTGAGTTTTTTTATTGAAAGTGAGTGTTGGCTGCCGCGCCTAGGTGATTTTAATT
>CAZTVH010000353.1:0-1768 GCA_964616965.1 uncultured Bacteroidaceae bacterium
GCCACCGATGTCAACGCCCTTGCCCTCACCAAACTCGACGGCACTGCCAAAGGCGGCGTAATCATTGGCATCAGCGACCAATTCCAAATCCCCGTCCGCTACATCGGTTTGGGCGAAAAAATGACCGACCTACAAGTATTCAACGCCGACGAATTCGTCAACAGCCTGTTCGAAAAATAACCCCCCTCAATTGAAAATCAACATTATCACCCTCGGATGCAGCAAAAATACCGTCGACTCTGAAAACGTCGCCGGTCACCTCTCCAAGTCAGGACACAAAGTCTTTTTCGACCGTCAGCAGAACGATTGCGACACAGTCGTCGTCAACACATGCGGATTCATTGGCGACGCCAAGGAAGAGTCTGTCAACGTTCTGCTCGAACAGATTCAAGCCAAAAAGTTCTTTAACCAACGCCATGCCCGCGACAGCCGCCACCGCAAGCTGATAGCTGTCGGCTGCCTCGTTGAGCGTTACCGCGACCAACTGGCTGCCGAAATGCCTGAAGTGGACGCTTGGTATGGTGTCCACGAGTGGGACAAGCTCATCGAAAGCGAATCCATTTTCTCTAGCCAACGACAGGTCAGCACCCCCTCGCACTACGCCTACCTAAAGATAGCCGAAGGCTGCAACCGGAGCTGCTCCTATTGTGCCATACCCCTCATTCGCGGCAAACATGTCTCCCGCCCAATCGACCAGCTTGTTGAAGAAGCCAAAGAACTAGTCTCTCACGGGGCAAAGGAAATCATTGTCATCTCGCAAGACACCACTTACTATGGGCTCGACCTCTACGGCAAACGCCGCCTAGGCGACCTCCTCGAACGCCTTGCCACCGAAAGCGGAGCCTCTTGGATACGCCTGCACTACACCTACCCCACCTCATTCCCCACTGATGCCATCGACGTAATCCGTCGCCACAAAAATATCTGCAACTACATCGACATCCCCCTCCAGCACATCAACAGCCGTATTCTGTCCTCCATGCAGCGTGGCATCGACCGTGAAGGTACTCTCGACCTCCTCCACACATTCCGCTCCCAACTCCCCGATGTATGCATCCGCACCACTCTCATCGTCGGCTACCCCGGTGAGACGGAGGCCGAGTTTGAAGAACTCAAGCAATTTGTTCGCGAGGCTCAGTTCGACCGCATGGGCTGCTTTGCCTATTCTCCCGAAGAGGACACACCCGCCGAGAAACTCGGCGACACCGTTAGCGAGGATGAAAAGCAACGCCGTGTCAGCGAGCTCATGGCCATCCAAGAACAGATATCCTTCACCAAAAACCAAGCTCGCGTCGGCAACACCTACCGCGTCATCGTCGACCGTCACGAAGGCTCCCACTACATTGCCCGCACCGAATACGACAGCCCCGACATCGACGACGAAGTCATCATCCCCGACACCACCCCTCTTCGCGTCGGTGAGTTCTACCAAGTCCGCATCACACAAGCTCTCGAAAACGACCTCTTTGCCGAGATGGTGCCGTTCTAATAGCTGATTTGGGTTAGTCTCGTGTATAAAAGCAAGCCCGCCCTTCCGTAAAGAAAAGGCGGGCTTTATAGTTCCACAAAAAGTTCTTTGGCTTACGCCTCAGCATTCTTTTCGATGGCTAGTCTACCTCTGTAATATCCGCATTCGGGACATACATGGTGGTACATTACAGGAGCGCCGCAATTGCTGCACGTTGTGAGCTGGGCTTTCTCCAAACTGTCGTGTGTTCTGCGCTTCGCTGTGCGAGTCTGCGAGAATCTGTGTTTTGGATGTGGCATA
>CAZTVH010000354.1:0-1737 GCA_964616965.1 uncultured Bacteroidaceae bacterium
TGAGAATTAGGCTGCCGCGCCAATAAATTCTCAATTCTCAATTCTCATCTGGAGTGAGTAGAGCAGACTTGGTAAGTCCTCCGTAGCTTTGGGCGGCGCGCTCGAAAGCCTCTTCTGTGAGGTATTGCTCATAGAGGCGGCAATGGGTCACCACCTTTTGACTTGAAACCTTGTCGTCTTCCATGCGCACCAGTGCCCAGCCCCTCATATTGTCGCCTAGCACGTCGCCCACCAGTGCCAGCTGTCCGTCCACATTGCGCAACTCGATGTCGGCGAACGGCTGTCCTCCTTGACAGACGTCGTAGTCCAACACCTCCACATTGACGTCCAGGCGCGGGGTTAATTTTCCGTTTTCGACATTCGCTGTCTGTACCAATCTGTACAGACACAGCCGTTCGTCTCTTTTCAGTTCGGCACCACGGCCATATAGCGCGGAGGCTATCGACCGTGCCCCCTCTTTCAGGCGCAGCGATGTCAGCAGAGCCGGCTGCCCTTCCACCTCGCCCAACCAGTATTCGATGTCGGGCAGCATACCATCGCTCACCGACATGCCCGGCAGCAGTAGCTTGGCACCTCTCTTTCGTTCGTCCTTAGTCAGGTAGGTGACAGGCAGCTTGCGCATCAAGGTGCAGAACCGTCCGTAGCTGCTTTTGCCCCCTGCCAGCACTGGCGTTGTGGACATTGTCATTGCCTTCCACAACCCCATGCAGTTAGCTATCCGCTGGCGAGCCTCGAACTGCTTGCGTGTGCGGCGATGGGGCTGCTCGCTGGTGGACGACCGCATAACCGTCGTTCCACCACGTTGGTAGAAAGTCATGCCATCCTTTTTCAACCTCCCTTTCAGTACAATCAGATTGTTTTTCAGAGTTGCCATAATAATATCTTTTTTCGGGTTAATAATTCATTAGTTCGTGGCGAGCAAGTGGTGTCGCATCAACTTCACCGTGCCTTCGCTATGCCTCCATCAGTTCAACACTATTTCAACACTATTTCGACACTTTTATAGTGTAATACTAGCGTTATAGTAACGTTGAAAATATGTATAAGTAGTGGACTCACAGCGAACTAGCAGCGAACTCACTCCGACCAACCTCTGTGCAAATATACAAAAAATGTCGGAAATGAACATATTTGTGTCCCTAATCAGAAAAAAATTGTATCATTCCTCTGAAAAATAGAATTGTCATGAATTGTATATGAATTATTCCTAAATTAGTATATGGTAAAATAATGACAATTAGTGTTTTGGAAAATATTATTCATAAAACTGCGCATATATCAAATATTTTGTGTATCTTTGCAGCACTTTTTTAATATTAATAAGTTTTTTTGTTTGTTGGACTATATAGAGGAATATTATGAGAAAAGTTTTTGTATTTCTTGTCATTTTTCTGTCAATTATTGGTGGCTGTTCATGCCAAGTTGTTTCTCGCGTAAGAACGCTTTCGTCAGAGTATTATTCCCAAGTGTTGTTACGGATAGACGGTTACGGGAATGGTACAGGATATAGTACGCTGATGTATTATGATAAAGGTAATATATCCAATCCGCACCGATTTGTGTACATTTCGTCTCCACTATATGGGAAAGAATACGTCATGCCATTATGGAGCAACATGTATGGGGGCATATCTTATACAGTTGCAGACATGCAGATTGTTGGTAGGAGGTGTTTTTTCTGTGGCAAAATGACATATCCAACAACACATCTAGAAGAGCCCCCTCAGCCACTAGACA
>CAZTVH010000355.1:0-1720 GCA_964616965.1 uncultured Bacteroidaceae bacterium
TTTTGGACTGGTTTAACAAGGAGGATAATAGCCCTATCGAACTTGCCGAGTATCCTGGAGGGGTTGATGCTATGACCAACTACATTGCTAGTTCAGTGGTTTATCCCGAGAAGGCCAAGACCGACAATGTGCAGGGCAAGGTGTTTGTGCAGTTTGTGGTTGAGACTGACGGCAGCATAGCAGAAGCCACGGTGCTGCGCGGTGTTGGCGGCGAGTGCGACGATGAGGCTTTGCGAGTGGTGAAGTCCATGCCGCAGTGGAAACCTGCCACCTTCAAGGGCAAGCCTGTGCGGTCGAAGTATGTGTTGCCCATCAACTTCGTGCTGAAATAACGACATCGCCTTATCACTACGACTGCGGCACCGCACAAAGAGCGGTGCCGCAGCCATTTTGGGGGAAAGCTATAGAACTCCTTCTAACTTCCACATGCGGGTGCTGTTGGAGCCTTTGAGCAGCACTGTGGCACCGTTCAGCGGGTGCTCGGCAAAGTAAGCCAATGCGGCATCAGAGTCGGGGAAGCACTGCATCTGTGGGTTATCTTCGGCAAAGGCAAACTCAGGTCCAATCAGTACGGCACGTATCTCTGGATGGGCAAGCAGACGATTCACTATTGCCTCATGCTCCTTCCGGCTCTCGTCGCCCAGTTCCCGCATGCTGCCAAGCATCACCACCTTGTTATCGCGAGGCAATGCTTCAAAGTTGTCGAGTGCCACCTTCATGCTCGATGGGTTGGCATTGTAGCAGTCGAGGAAAAGCGTGTTGCGCCCCGTTTCCTTATATTGCGAGCGGTTGTTGGTTGGGCTATACTGCTCTATCGCCTCTTTCACGTCCCATAGGTCGACACGGAAATAGCGGCCCACGGCTGTGGCAGCCATGACGTTGCCAAAGTTGTAGTTGCCCAACAGCTGCGACTGGATGGTATACACATTGTCGCCCTCTTCGACATAAAATTTCATATACGGCTCGGAGCCGACCAAATGTCCGCGCACCTGCGCCTGATTCGACGAGCCGTAGGTGACAGTACGCAACTGGCATTGGGCTGCATGGGTGACGAGGATGTCGTTGTCGGCATCGACAAAGGCCATCCCCTGCTTGGCAGCCAGATGCCGATACAGCTCCGTCTTGGTCCTGACCACCCCTTCGAAACCGCCAAAACCCTCCAAATGCGCCCGCCCCACATTGGTTATGAGACCATAATCGGGGTCGGCTATCCGGCACAGGTCTGCTATCTCGCCCGGATGGTTCGCCCCCATCTCCACAATGGCCATCTCGGCATCGGCAGGAATGGCAAGCAGCGTCAGCGGCACACCGAGGTGGTTGTTGAAGTTGCCGGCCGTGGCGTGGGTGCGGTAGCGTTTCGACAGAATAGTGTGCAACAGTTCCTTGGTCGTGGTCTTGCCATTGGTGCCCGTAATGCCTATCACCGGGATGGTGAGCTGGGTGCGGTGGTGCCGGGCCAGCTCCTGCAGTGTGGCAAGCACATCGGGCACCACTATGCAGCGGTCGTCCACCTTATACTGGGGGTCGCTGATGACACACAGAGCCGCCCCCTGTTCCAACGCTTGAGGTGCAAAGGCATTGCCATCGAAAGTCTCCCCCTTGAATGCAAAAAAGATGCAACCGGGGGTAATCTGCCGCGAGTCGGTGGTGACACGGCGAGTCTGAAGATATGTCTGATAGAGTCTTTCCAACATAAAGATAAGATGTTTTGCACTGCAAA
>CAZTVH010000356.1:0-1693 GCA_964616965.1 uncultured Bacteroidaceae bacterium
CGAGGGTGGAAAGTACGAGCGTGAGGCGGTCAATCCAGCTGTCTTTGTAGATGGCGGAAAGGACTCCTAACAGGATGCCCAGAATGAGGGCAAATGACAGGGCCACGACGGCCAGCAATGCCGTCTGGGGGAAGGCTGTAGCGATGATGTCGGAAACTTTGCGCTGCGACTGATAGCTGCGGCGCAGATAAGGAGACTTGAGTACGACCGAAGTCTTGCCTATCTTCAACAAGGTGGTGAAGGGTGCGTATTTGTCGGGATTGAGATAGAAGAAATTGTCGGGGTCGGAGTTATTGTGCAGCGAGATGGGGAGCAGGTCGTTGAGATAGTTGAGGTATTGTGTCCCCACGGGCTTGTCGCGGCCGAGGTCGCGATTGATAATCTCGATGCTTTCGGCATCGGCACGCTGGCCGAGCATCATGCGGGCAGGGTCGCCCGGCAATATATTGAACAGGAAGAACACGAGTGTCACCACCCCTAGCAGAACTAGGAGACCATAGAGGAGGCGACGGACAGTGTACTTGAGCATATTAAACTAAAAACTAAAAAGTAAAAACTAAAAACTTTGTTTCAGGCCTCGGACGACACTTTTCTTTGCCACAAAGTCTTTGAGGTAGAACGGCTCGAAGTAGGCGACATCTTCCACTTGCCCAGCTTGCAGCCGCTGCATGGCAATGGGGAGCATGCCTGTCGCCGATATGCGGAAGTCGGTATCGTAGCGGGCGTTGGGATGGATGTCAAGCAGGGCGCGGGTTTTCTCGGCACCGTCGCCGATGAACGTCACCTCTCCCCTATTCAGATAGCTGTCGTAAATACCCGACTCAATGATGTCAGCACTGGTGGGCTTGAGAGTTGCGAGTTGAGAGTTGAGAGTTGAAAGTTGAGAGTTGGCTACCGCATTCGGGTGATTTTCCATTTCAAAAATGGCGGTGTAACACTCCATGCGCCGAGCGTCAATCATGGGGCAGACCATGCCGTGATAGTCGGGATGCTGGGCGTAATATTGCGCTGCCATGCCTTGCAGGGTTGGCACCGAGAGCAAGGGTATGGAGAGGGCATAGCAGAAACCTTTGGCAGAACTGACTCCGATACGCAGGCCAGTATAGCTTCCAGGACCGGATGATACACACACCGCGTCGAGCTGCTCCGGCATGATATGACATTGCTCGAAAAGTTGTTCCACGAACAGCGGAAGTCGAGAAGAATGGGCATTAGGTTGGTCAGAATGCAACTCGGCCAGCACCTCGCCGTCGCGGGCAAGGGCAACAGAGCAGACTGCCGTGGCTGTTTCAAGTAGAAGAATAGTCATATTATCTCATATCCACCACCTCATAGCCTTCGGGAGCCGTATAGGCAAAGGCTGTGGAGTGAATCTTCACAAGGGTGTAGTTAGAAAAAGTGTATTCTCCACGCGAGGAGTCGTAGTTGTGTTGTTCCAATTTCTTTAGACGGTTGTTGGATGTGTCGATAAAGAGACGAATCTTATGGTAGGGACGACTCTTTTTAGGCTGGAGGTCGATAATGGCGGTGCCGTTCTCTTCGCGGATGAACTTGGCACGATAGTTCTTCTGATAGTTGGCGAGCATAGCGGCAGGGTTGGTCAGGTCGTCGTCGGATTCAGTCATATTGTTCACGACCACCTCCTTGGCGTTCTTATTCACCTGCCAAACGGTCTTGCCGTCGCAGTACACCT
>CAZTVH010000357.1:0-1233 GCA_964616965.1 uncultured Bacteroidaceae bacterium
TATACATTTTCTTGTATATGGTCACAGCGTGGGCTCGGCATTGTTTATCCTCGGTTGGAAGGCATGCTAGAGCCTCGTATGCGGGATAAACGATGAGTTTAGATACCCGCGCTTCTTTTTTATATGCCTTACTTCCAATTCGACAAACACCGCCCCACGGGTATCGGGCAAAATAGAACCGACGTGTCCGATGGTATATAACTGGGCAGCACTAAATGACAAAAAACAACAAACGGGAGTACGACGCTCCCATGGTAGAACTGATTGAGGCCCGTGTCGAAAAGGGCTTTCAGACAAGTGGCGCAACCGAAGAACCCGCTGGTACACGCGGTGCCAACGAGGCACTGACCGCAGGCAGCAACAGCTACGACGGCAACGATTTCGATTAAAAAAGAAAGGAGATGAAAATGAAGAAAACATTAATGTCCTTAATGGCTTTAACCACCTTGCTAATCTTCGCCTCCTGCCAGAAGGAGACCACCCTCGGCAACGGCACGCAGTTCCGTGCCACGATGGAGGACTGCACCTCTGCCAAGACCACCCTCAACGGCACCGCCCTCGAATGGGTGAGTGGCGACCAGATTGTTATCTACGGCACTGCCGGTAGTGGTATCTACAGCGCCACCCCGCAGAGCCCGGCCACCGTCGCAGTGTTCAACAACGTGAGCGGCAATTCGGGCAATGCCCCCTTCCGCGCCTTCTATCCCACCACACTGACCACCGACGGCGTGAACGTAACCCTGCCTGCTACACAGACCTACGTGGAGGGTTCCATTAACGAGTTCCCGATGTATGCCGAGAGCAGCAACGAGGAACTGTCGTTCAAGAACCTCTGCGGCGTGCTGAAACTGAACCTGACTAAGGCTGGTGTCAGTATCAGCAGCATCACCATCACTGCCGCCAGTGAGATTAACGGCACATTCAGCGTTGCCTACAACGGCGGCGACCCCGAACTGACCTATTCCGCCAACGGCACGAACACCACCACCCTCACCTGCGCAACCGCGCAGAGCATCGCCAGTGGCAAGGACTTCTACATCTACCTGCCCGAAGGCAGCTATAGCGGCTTGCGGATTGAGATGAACACTGACGACAACCGCTACTGCGTCAAGACCGCAAACACTGCCATCAATGTTGCCCGCAGTCAGTACACGCTCATCACACTGGGTGAGAGTAACTTGAACTTTGTCGAGCCTCTTCCTCAAGGTGCACTGACTGGACTATTCACCATCA
>CAZTVH010000357.1:1243-1685 GCA_964616965.1 uncultured Bacteroidaceae bacterium
CAGCCAATATACGCTCATTACCCTTGGAGAAAGCAATCTCACCTTCCGCCCCATTGGCCCCATTGGCTCGAAGGGCGGCCTGTTCACCATCAATGCCGACGGCGACCAAGTGTGGTTCTCGCAGGGCAATCTGCAGTACCAGGCCAGCACCAATACTTGGCGCTTTGCTGAACACCAGTGGGACTATGTTGGGACACAAACGGCAGACATTCTTGGATCTTATGGAGGGACTGTTAGTGGGAGTGACAATCGCAACATCAGCAGCACCTACAGCGGTTGGATAGACCTCTTCGGCTGGGGCACCAGCGGGTGGAACAGCGGTGCCGTCTGCTACCAGCCGTGGTCAACCAGCCAGGGATCCTCCGACTATCTCCCCGGCGGCTCATATATCAACAGCCTTACGGGCGCATACGCCGAGGCGGACTGGGCATGGCACAACGCC
>CAZTVH010000358.1:0-1333 GCA_964616965.1 uncultured Bacteroidaceae bacterium
CCGAGTTCAAGCGTAAGAGTCCGTCTAAGGGATGGATTAAGGAAGAGGGAAAACCCGAGGTCATTCCCCCATCCTACCAGCAGAACGGCGCCGCGGCCCTGAGCATCCTAACGGACGAGGAATACTTTGGCGGCAGCATGGACTTTGTCAGGACGGCACGCCCCCTGGTGAGCATCCCCATCCTGCGCAAGGATTTCATCATAGACGAATACCAGCTCTTCCAGGCACGTCAGATTGGTGCCGATGCGGTCCTTCTGATAGCTGCCGACCTGAAGAAACAGGAGGTGAAGTCGCTTACTGCCCTGGCCCATGAACTGAAGCTGGAAGTGCTGCTGGAGATGCATTCCCCGCAGGAACTGGACTACGCTGAACTGGATGTGGATATGCTGGGCATCAACAACCGCAACCTGGGCACCTTCCATACGGATGTGCAGAATTCCTTTGATATGATAGCCCGCCTGCCTGAAGATAAGGTAAAGGTCAGCGAGAGCGGTATCGGTCAGCTCGAGACCATCAAGCTGCTGCGTGCTGCCGGATACAGAGGATTCCTCATGGGTGAGCACTTCATGAAGCAGGCTGACCCTGGTCAGGCCCTTGCCGGATTCATAGCACAATTGTGAATTAAGAATTGAGAATAAAGGTCTGCGGCATGCGCGAGCCCGAAAACATACGCGCTGTAGAGAAGACGGTTCGCCCCGATATGATGGGCTTCATCTTCTGGGAAGGTTCCAAGCGTTATGTCTCTGAGCCTCCCGCCTATCTTCCGGAATGCACCCGTGTGGGTGTTTTCGTTAATCCTACTGAGGAGGAAGTACTGCAGAAGGCAGAGGACTTCGGACTGAATGCCATCCAACTGCACGGACAGGAATCCCCTGATTTCTGCCGCACCATAAAGGAACGAACCGGGCTGCCTATAATCAAGGCTTTCAGCATTGCCTCAGCAGCAGATATTGCCAATACCCGTCAGTATGAGGATACAGCCACACTCTTTCTGTTTGACACCAAATGTGAAAGCGTAGGCGGAAGCGGAGAGAAGTTTGACTGGGACATCCTGCAGCAGTACAAAGGCAACACCCCTTTCCTGCTCTCCGGAGGAATAGGACCTGGCGATGAAGAGAAGGTAAAACGATGGCGTCACCCCAGGTGGATAGGCATTGACCTGAATTCCAGATTTGAGACGGCACCAGCCTATAAAGATGTTGAGGCGCTGGCCCGCTTCGTTGCCAAATTGAGATCAGTTGAAAGTTAATATTTCAGTTTATTACGATTACTCAGGATATTGCAATTTTGCATATTGAATTAAAAGATATTGAACAGAATAGAAAAAATATTT
>CAZTVH010000358.1:1343-1675 GCA_964616965.1 uncultured Bacteroidaceae bacterium
GGCGACGAGGAGAAGGTCAGACGATGGCGCCACCCCCGTTGGGTAGGAATCGACCTGAACTCCCGCTTCGAGACAGCGCCTGCCTGCAAGGATGCCGATGCACTGGCAAAGTTCGTAAGAAGCCTCTCCCCAAACCTCTCCAAAGGCGAGGGAGAAATAGGCCAATAGTAAATAAACCGTAAATAGTCAATCGTCAAATAGTAAATAATCGTAATGAACAGAATAGACAAAATATTTCAGGAGAAGAAGTCAGGACTTCTCTCACTTTACTTCTGCGCAGGACCCCCGACGCTGGAAAGCACAGGAGAAATCATCAGGACGATAGAGAAGAA
>CAZTVH010000359.1:0-1644 GCA_964616965.1 uncultured Bacteroidaceae bacterium
ATATATGGCTAAGAACGCAGAGAATGATTCCCCATTGATGAGGCAGCATGCTGAGATGAAACGCAAATTTCCGGATGCGATGCTGCTGTTTCGCGTGGGCGACTTTTATGAGACTTTCGGCGAGGATGCCCGCAAAGCATCGCAGATATTGGGCATCACCCTCACGCGCAAGGCGAGCGGGGGAGGGGGGTATACCGATTTGGCGGGTATACCGTACCACGCCGTAGACCAGTATCTGCCACGGCTGGTGAAGGCTGGGTTGCGTGTGGCTATCTGCGAACAGCTGGAAGACCCCAAGACGGTGAAGGGACTGGTGAAGAGGGGTATCACCGAATTGGTGACACCGGGGGTGTCGTACAACGACATGGTGCTGGATGTGAAGGAGAACAACTTCCTCTGCGGGCTGCATCTGACGGACAAGATTCACGGCATAGCATTCTTGGATGTGTCGACGGGTGAGTTTTATGTGGCACAGGGCGACTTGGCTTATATCGACAAGCTGATGCAGAATTTCCACCCCGCCGAGGTGGTGTTGCAGCGCAAGAAGTTGCATTGGTTCTTGGACCATTTTAGCGAGAAATACTATACCAACACGTTTGACGACTGGGTGTTTACGAGCGACTTTGCCAACGAACTGCTGATGAAACAGTTTGGCACCACGTCGCTCAAAGGGTTCGGTGTAGAGGAACTGACGGAAGGTGTGGTTGCCGCAGGCGCGGCACTATACTACCTGCAGGCCACCCAGCACGACCGCACCCAGCATATCTGCACTATCAATCGCATAGAGGAGGACCGCTATGTGTGGCTGGACAAGTTTACGATTCGCAATCTAGAGTTGGTGCATTCGCCCAACGAGAATGCCCGCACGCTGCTGGACGTGCTGGACCAGACGGCGACACCGATGGGCTCGCGCCTGTTGCGGCGTTGGATAGTGATGCCGCTGAAGGAGAGAATGACCATAGAGGAGAGGCTGCACATTGTGGATGTGATTGTGAGGAATAGGGACTTGTCGGTCCAGTTGCTGCCGCATATACGCGCTATAGGTGACTTGGAACGCCTTATCTCGAAGGTGGCGGTGGGACGCATCAATCCGCGCGAGTTGGTGCAGCTGAAACGGTCGTTGGTGGCAGTGGCTCAGATACAGCAGCTTTGCAGCCGTGTGGATGACGAGCCTTTCCGCCGCATGGCGGAGCAGTTCAACCCCTGCCAGAGCATCTATGAACGCATAGACAGGGAGATACAAGAAGACCCACCCGTGAAGTTGGACAAAGGAGGGGTGATTGCGGCAGGTGTAAGTACGGAGCTGGACGAGCTGAGAGACATGGCAGGGTCGGGCAAGGACTACCTGATGGAGATTCAGCGAAGGGAGAGCGAACGCACGGGGATACCATCGCTGAAGGTGGGGTTCAACAATATTTTCGGCTACTATCTTGAAGTGACGAACACCCATAAGGACAAGGTGCCAGAGGAATGGATTCGCAAGCAGACGTTGACCAACGCAGAGCGATATATCACGCCGGAGCTGAAACAGTATGAGGAGAAGATTCTGGGTGCAGAGGAACGGATGCTGGTTTTGGAGGCGCAACTGTATGAGCAATTGTTGTCGGCATTGATGGCGTATCTCGAACCCATCCAGTACGATGC
>CAZTVH010000360.1:0-379 GCA_964616965.1 uncultured Bacteroidaceae bacterium
CAGCACTCAGTAGTAATAGTCAGACCTGCAGGAACCGGGAGACCCAGCAGGCACATCTCTGCCAAATTGGCACCTTTGCCGCCGAGCAAGTTCTTCATGTCGGCCTTACCCTCGGCAGTCTTGCCGCCGAATGTGTAAACAAATTTCGTCATCTTTTAAAAATCTTAATTTATAATTATATACATTTTTCCTCACAACATTTGGAATTTGCAAAGATACGAATATTTTTCCAGTTCTGCAAAAAAAAACTCTCAACACGCTAACAATTTAAGAAATCCTCCCGCCTGCCCAACCCCCCCCCCCGCTATAGCAACCCCCCGCCCAGGATGCCACACCCCCCCCTAATGGGGACCCGCGGCGCCCGACCCCACAGGGTCGT
>CAZTVH010000360.1:389-1638 GCA_964616965.1 uncultured Bacteroidaceae bacterium
TATCGCAGCCCCCTGCACCGGGGTCCTCTCCCCCCCCTCTATAGGGGACGCGCTGCTCGCGACCACACAGCGTCTTATCTCGAAACAATAAGTGTCTTATCTTGAAACAATATTTGATGCACCAGCCGTCCCCTCTCCAGAGGGGTACGCCGTAAGACGGGAAGTGTATCGAAACAAAAAAGTCGACTTGCGGAAAGCCAACTTTTTCATCTTTCAATGCTCAACGGTCAACTGTCATTCCACCACCAGCCGCTTCGTGGCGATGCCGGCGGGCGTGTGGATGGCCACCACATATACCCCCTTCGCCAACGCACTCACGTCGAAGGTGGTCGTCAGCCCCTCGTCCTCCTGCTCCAGCACCGTGTTGCCCTTCAGGTCGTACACCACCACGCGGCTCAGCCTGTAGCTCGACATCACCGTCACCAGCCCCCTCGCCGGGTTGGGCATCATCTGTGTGAAACGGTCCAGATTGTCAATCGACTGCTGGGGCGGATCCTCGTGGTGCGCGCCCGTATACACGTCCACCCACTCGCTCCACGCGCCATACTCCGTGTCCCACTCGCACATGCCGCGCACCCGCACCATGTAGTTCGTCCGCTCCCGCAGCCCCGTCAGCGTCACCATCGGCACGCCCGTCGTATCTGTCAGCACGTCCCATCCGTTCACCTCCCAATACTGCACCTCCCACTGCACGGCATTGCCCCCGTTCCACGCCAAAGTCAGCGTCGTGTCCGTCGCGCTCACCAGCCTCACGTCTCTCACCACGTCGCACAGCACCGTGTCAAACTCCGGGTCGATGATGGGGAATATTATTCGGGCAAACCGCATCCATCTCGGCTCTCGGTATCGGGCCAACCACGATATTCCGGGGCCTTCTCTCTTCCAAGGATAATGTTTATATTTGAACCATGAAATATTGTTGGTATCCCGCTCGTCTGTAAACGACAGCAGACTCCAATAAAGTGTCCTGTTACGGTCCCAGAAAAGCGTGGCGGGTCCATTTTGCGATGGGCGCACTGCCGTCATCGTATTATTGTTCGACGTGCCTATCACTATGAACGAGTCTACCACCACCTGCGGCTTATCAATGTTCTCGCTATGCACAACGTTGCCTTGGGCTACAGGATTTTGGGCCTTTCAGGCCGTTTTTCCCCCACCGCCTCGCCCCGGTCTCCGTTCATCCTCCGCTCGTTATCTGCTCCATCTCCGCTCCGGGGTGCGGATAACGGCCCCGCAAGGGGCCGTGACG
>CAZTVH010000361.1:0-1633 GCA_964616965.1 uncultured Bacteroidaceae bacterium
CAGTCTCATGCGGGTAGAGACGGGGCTACTGACTGGGGCTGTGATGTCGGCAGTATTAACCTCTTGACGCTGTCCCTCAATGTCAAACTGGAGCGTGGCACCGTCGCTACGCACATCAATGGTGACAGGCGCACCCATCACCAAAGGCAGATTCACATCGCCGTGACCTGCAGGGAAACCACAAAGCAGGGGGATGTTGTATTTCTCGATATACTGACGGAGCATGGCCTCAATGCTTTCGTATGAGAACTCGCTGCCACAGCCGTCGAACTCGCCAAGTACCACTCCCTTACAGCGGTCGAGCACCCCGTTCATCGCCAAGATGTTGAACTGGCGGTCGACATTGTGCATCGACTCACCCACCTCCTCAATAAAGAGGATTAAATCACGTCCAAGGGTTGCATCGGCCTGTGTGCCGAGATTAGGTGCGAAGGTGCAGATGTTGCCACCCACCAGAATGCCACTGGCACGACCTTCGATATTCTGCGGATGTGCAGGCACCTCATAGCGAGGTACGCGTCCCATCAACAGGTCGCGCATCAATGTGCTGTTGGCATCGGTTCCACCTGCCGCAAGGAACGAACTCATAGTGCCATGCACGCTCATCACCCCTGCACGTGTAAGCAGGCCGTGCAGTGTGGAAATGTCGCTAAAACCCACCAACCATTTGGGGTGAGCACCCCATTCCGTAAGCGGAATCTGGTCAATCAACTGAATGGAGCCATAGCCACCGCGATTGCAAATAATGGCCTTGATGGTGGTGTCGTTCAGAGCCCAGCGAATATCGCTCACGCGTTCCTCTACAGTGCCAGCATAACGCCCTGCGTACACCTTGTCGGTATTGGGGCCAATCACAGGTTCCAGTCCCCAGCCGCGCAGCACTTCGGCAGTCTTTTCGATATTTTCCATAGGCGTGTAGTACGATGGCGAGATTAGTGCCACGCGGTCGCCCGTTTTCAGGTACATAGGCTTCACACATTTGAGAGCAATCCCGTTATCGTTAGTCAACTCTACAATATTGTCCTCCTTCTCGCACGAGGCAAACGCAAATACTATTGCAAGCAACAGCAAAGTTAATAATTGTTTTTTCATGGTATCAATATTTTATTTTTCAATTCTAATCATCGTTCCCTACGCTCAATAACCTCCTTCAGTTTGTAGCGATTGCCCGTAGCAGGGACGATAGCATCAATGAAAGGCTGGTCATATCCCGCAGTCGAATAACGTCCAGGCACCACTTCGCCATCTTTGGCTGGGCGCACCACTTGGTCGTTATAGCGCACAATGAGGAACTTCGCCAGCTTGTCCCAACGTTTCATCATACGGTCGGCATAGGCGATGCTCTTGCGGTTCAGATAGCTCTGACGGTCGGCAGGGGTCATCTCCTTAATGGCGGCAAGCACCGAGTCTTGGTCGGCAAAATAGTAGTCCTCCAACTCCCTCTGCGCGTCGCGCAGGTCGCCTATCATCAACGAGTAGCGGGGATAGACCATATTCGCCACCCAATTGTTCATCCAAAAGGCGGACTCGAAAGAAAACTCATTGCGTGGGTTGTTCTCAGGACGGAACGGGTCAGGCACCTGCGTGATGCAGCAATACAGCGGCACATATGCCACCATGTTGGCATCGTCGC
>CAZTVH010000362.1:0-1631 GCA_964616965.1 uncultured Bacteroidaceae bacterium
TGAGCGAGGAGCTGCAGCAGATGGTGTATGCCGAAGGCACCACGGTGATTCCTGCCATAGTCTCCTATGCCTACCACAACGGCTGTTGGAAAGACCGCGAATACAAGAACTGGCAGAAACTGTTCGAGAAATAAAACACATCTAGGTCGTCAAGAATGTGCTGTTCTTGACGACCTTGATTTGCCACAGCAGTATAACCCTATAGAACATTAAATATATGGAAGAATCGATCCGCAAGCAGCTGCGTGAGCTGCTACAGCAGGAGGTGGTGCTGGCGACGGGCTGTACCGAGCCGGGAGCCGTAGCCCTCTGTGTGACTAAGGCATGTGAACTATTGGGTCGCGAACCCGAACGCGTCGACTTGAGCCTTAGTAAGAATGTGTTTAAGAATGCTATGGGTGTGGGAATTCCCGGCACTGGCATGATAGGGCTTCCGATAGCTGTGGCAGTGGCAGTGGTGGCGGGCGACTCTCGCCGCCAGCTGGAAGTGCTGACGGTGTCTGCCGAACGCGTCGAACAGGCCAAGCAGTGGCTGGCCAACAATGCTTCGAGGATTAGCATTGGAGTCAAGGACAATTGCGACAAACTCTATATCGAGTGCACCTGCACCTCTGGCGACGACACCGCCACGGCGATAATCAGCCGTCGCCATACCAATTTCACCTATCTGGCCCACAATGGCAAGGTGTTGCAGAACAATATTATCACCCCGCCGGTAGAAGGCCATGTCGACAAGTCGGCAGCCGACGGGCTGGAGCTGACAGCCCGTTTGGTATACGATTATGCCACGACTGCCCCTATAGAAGAGTTGGCGTTTATCCGCGAGACGGTGAAGTACAACGATGCTGCCGCCACCGAGGGATTGAAAGGCTATGGGTTGCGGACTGGCAAGATACTGATGGAGAACGCGGCGGGCGACATCGTGCACACCGTGGTGGCACGCACCGTGGCGGCATCCGATGCCCGAATGGACGGCTGCACCCTGCCCGTCTACAGCAATAGCGGCAGCGGCAACCAAGGCATTGCCTGCACCCTGCCCGTCTACAACTACGGCAAGGCGAAAGGCTGCGACGACGAGTCGATAACGCGGGCATTGGTGCTGAACCACCTGATGTCTATCTATATCAAGCGTGGCATCGGTCGTTTGAGCGCCCTCTGTGGACTGGTAAACGCCAGCATCGGCGTTACCTGCGGCATTGTCTACCTCCACGGTGGCAGTTTCGACCAGATGTGTTTTGCCATCAAAAATATGATCAACACCATCGCCGGCATGGTGTGCGACGGGGCCAAGCCCAGCTGTGCCTTGAAAATGAGCACGGGGCTATACAGTGCCTTTGTCAGTGCCGAGCTGGCCTATCACGACTGTGTGGTGGATGCCACCGACGGACTGAGCGAGAGCGATGTGGACTGCTCCATCCGCAATCTGGGCCGCCTTGGCTGCGACGGCATGGACCAGGTGGACGACATGGTGCTGGATATTATGACCCATAAACAATAAATAGAAGAAAGTGACGTTATTGAGGGGAGGAGTTATGGCACACTGCACGGCTTAAACCGGCAGTTGTTGATAACTTTCTCCGAAATAGTGGTGCTACATGAAAAATAATAGGTAATTTTGCATTCTAAAAACA
>CAZTVH010000363.1:0-1627 GCA_964616965.1 uncultured Bacteroidaceae bacterium
CGCGGTCGCGCTCCAGCAGGTCGGCGCTGGCGGCGCAGCTGTCGGGCAGCACGTCCAGACGCTCCAACACATCCTCATGCTCGAAGATGTTCACGCTCACATAGCGGTCCTTGGCATACTGCACGGCGTTCTCCATCTCGAAACCGTGGCGTGCCGCCACCGTCATGCCCGCCAACAGCAGGTACACGTTGGCACTGCCGTCGGGAGTGCGCAGCTCGATAGTCTGCTTGTAGCTGAAGTCCACCTCGTCGTCCTTCTCCAGCGGGTTGCAATGGGCCATCATGTTGCCGCTGCCCTTGGTCCAGCCCAGCGGCACACGCACCATCGCGCTGCGGTTGCGGTCACCCCAGCAGATGTTGGTCGGAGCCTCCTGATGGGGCACCAGGCGGAAATAGCTCGTCGGGTTGGTGTCGCCAAAGGCGGTCAGCGAACCTGCCAAGCTCAGAATGCCCGCGATAGCCTTGTGTGCCACCTCGGTCAGGCCGTTCTCGCCTATGTACATGTTCTTGCCGTCCTTGGTGATGCGGGTGTGTATGTGCATGCCGCTGCCTGCCTTGCCCACCGTAATCTTCGGGGCAAAGGTGACGGTGATGCCATACTGGTAGCCCAGCGTACGCATAATCCACTTGGCTATCACCAGCTGGTCGGCGGCATCCTCTAGTGTGGTGGGCAGAAACTCTATCTCGTTCTGCTCATACATCGTGTCGTCCACGCAGAAGTTGCCCACCTCGCTGTGTCCATACTTTATCAGGCCGCCGCACTCGGCAATCAGCTTCATCGCCTCCACGCGGTAGTTCTCAAACTTGCAGAAGGGCGACGAGGCGTGGTAGCCGCGCTGGTCCTCGGTCATATAGCTCTCCTCCTTGGGGGCAATGACATAGTATTCCAACTCGCCCATCACCTCAAACTCCATGCCGCCCGTCGCCTCGCGGAAAGCCTTGCCCGCCTTCGCCAAGGTGTATTCGGGTGCCATCTCAAACGGCTCGCCATCCTTAGTGTAAAAGTTGCAGAGCAGGTCCAGCGTCGGAATCTCGGCAAAGGGGTCGATAAATGCCGTGCGGAAACGCGGTATCACATACAGGTCGCTGCTGCCCGCCTCCAAGAAGGGGAACAGGCTGCTGCCGTCCACACGCTCGCCGCTAGTCAGAATCTCGTCGGCATGTTCCAGGCTGTTGATGACGAAGTTCAGCGTCTTCAGCCGCCCGTCGTTCGCCATGTAGCGGAACTTGATCATCTCGATTTCAAACTCCTCGATGACCTTGAGGATATCCGCCTTGGTAAATTCAGCCATAGGCTTTTCCAAGAAACTTACCAAGCGGTTGGGATTGAGCTTCAATTCTTCTTTTTTCATAATTGAAATATTTTTTTATATTTGAGTTTGCAAAGATACGAATATTTTTTGTATCTTTGCAAACTCAAATGAAAGATTAAAAGCCCCCCTAGGCTTAATGGTTTAAGAGTTAAAAGGTAAGCCACCAAGAGCCTAGTCCCCTTTTCACCTTTCAAACCCTATAAACAATTGAAACTTTTAAAATAAATACCATGTTTAACAAAGAAACTTATATCGCTCGCCGCGAACAGCTGCGCAAAGATGTCGGCCACGGCATTATCATCATTCAGGGCAACC
>CAZTVH010000364.1:0-1618 GCA_964616965.1 uncultured Bacteroidaceae bacterium
CACACAGATGTTGTTGTTGTAAGGGTTGACGGCAAAGAGCTGGTTGTGGGTGACAGTACCCACAGGGATGTTGGCCCGGATGCTGCCACCATTAATCCACCCTATGTCAGTGCCCATAAGAATTCGGTAGGCATCGGCAATGAGGTCGCCAAGGTTGGTCTCGCGCAGACGGCACACACGAATGTCGTCCTCTTCGGCCACGAGAGGCACGCTGGCGGTGGCAACGACACGGCTGCCCATAGCGTCGAAAGCCTCCTTGATGACCGTCAGGGTGTCCTTAACGGCTTGGCTGACGCAGCCTTTGCGTCCCAGGCTGTCGGTAGAGAAGAGCTTGAAGCTGGCCGTCGGCTTGCCATCGGGTTGGTTGGAGATGACCATCATGCCCAACTTCTGGAACTGGGTGCCGGTGGATGTCAGCGGCACAGGGCTGCCCGCCTTATCCGCTACCCGGCGGCAGGGGATGATGTGGTGGTCGTGGCCATCGAGGATGGCATCCACGCCCGTCAGCCGCGAGGCAACCGTCACTGAGGTGGGGACACCATCGCTGTCGCCAAGATGAGAGAGCAACACCACGAAGTCGGCTCCGGCGGCACGGGCGGCATCGACATTGCGCTGCACGATGGAGGCAATACTGTTGGATGAGAAATTGTAGATGAAGTTGCCCTCAGCATCTTTGAAACTGGCAGGGTTGGAGGTGTACATGGTGGTGGGGGTGGTGACACCCACAAAGGCAACGTCCAGCCCGCCAAAGCGCCGCAGCACGAAGGGCTTGAATGGCGTGGGGACATAGCTGTGGAAATAGCGACGGTCGAAAGTGGGGTGGTCGTTGGCATACATGTTGCAGCAGAGCAAGGGGGTGGAGAGCATTGCCTCGAGATGGCGCAGCTGGTCTAGGCCAAAGTCGAACTCGTGATTGCCCAAGCAGGCGGCATCGTAGCCGACGGCATTCATCATACGGATGATAAACTCACCTTTCGAGGCGGCACCAATGGGGCCGCCAAAGGTGAAGTCGCCCGCCGACACCACGGCCACATGACAGCCCATGCGCTGCAGGCTGTCGCGTAGACCCGCAAGGACGGGGTAGCCATCGACGGCGCAATGCACATCGTTTTCATATAGTATGACGATGTCGCCCGGACGTTGGGCATTAGAAACCAATAGGTAAAAAGTAAAAACTAAAAGGGGAATAAGTTTCTTCATTTTTCAAACTAAAAACTAAAAAGTATAAAAACTCCACGTATCACACGTATCGCACGTATATAATACATGTGAATACGAGAGATACGTGGTGCCAATTCTTAATTTTCATTTTTTTGTGCTCCACGTATCACACATATCACAAGTATAAAAATACGTGTAAATACGCGAGATACGTGGAGTCCATTTTCACTTTTCAAAAAACTACCAGTTTAGTATCTTCTTGAAGTCGTACTCTTCGGGGTTGGGAAGGTACTTCTTCGCAGCCTCGTAGCCGTCGGGAGTGATGTAGTCCATGATGTCGTTGATGTAGGACTGCACCTTGTTGGTGTTGACGTTCACCCGACGCGGAGGAATCTTGCCCGTCACGGGGTCTTGCAGGTCTTTCAGGTAGAGTGGCGACACATTGCCTTGGTGGTCG
>CAZTVH010000365.1:0-1587 GCA_964616965.1 uncultured Bacteroidaceae bacterium
AGAGTCAAAGAGGTTGGGCACAAGATAAGATGACCATTCGTTTCCTATGTAGTTTCTTTCGGAGTTTCCGTTGTACGAGAAGTAATTTGAGTCACTTTCGGCGGACACGAAATGAAAGTCGCCCCAAACCCATCCGTTGTTGTTTGCTATCGCTACATACTCGTTTCCCCAATGGCTGAGAGGTATTATCTGTTCGGCAACAACATTAAATTGGTCTTCTATCACATTTGCATTGAGTCGACGAATTGACGCACAGGCATCAGAAGTCACATTGACGGCTATGGGTCTTGATGCAATGATTCTGTATAGAGTCAATGTCGTAGCGGCATATTCCCCTCTCACGGCATAACTTTGTCCTCTATTGAGGTCAACTTCTACTAGGGTGTCGTCTGCTGTGTATCCTACTAATAATTGTGGATACCAATGATTGATTTCTGGGAAAATACGAATATGGGTATTGTCTTCAGTTGCAATAATTTCTAGGCTTGTACCAATCTGATATGTGCGGGGTGGGTGATGGGAATAAGGTCCCGTACTGCTTCGTGGCACTATGCAAAACTCTGTCCCCAAAGCGTTGCGTCCTTTGAGGGTGTATGTTTCGCGGTTGGAGGAAGTGCTCTGGTAGTAACAGGTGATGGGTGCGGTGGAGTGGATGTGGAAGCCTCGGTTGAGGACGGTGTTGATTGGCTTAGTTTCGATGATGTCGACCCAAGGTGAGAGGTCGAAGGTCTGGACTCCGTTGGCGGGCATGGCAAATGTGGTGATGGGGAATGAGTTGTTTGTTGGCTGCTCCACGGTGACGGTGGCGGGCTGGTCGTAGGTGTGGAAGACTAGGCGGATGGGTGTCTCGCCAAATTCGGACGACAGGTCGGGTGCGGCAAACCAAAACGATGTGTCGGTCTGCGCGTGGCACACGGATGAGAGTAACAACAGAGCTATAAAAAATAACCGCTTCATCTATTCGTTAATCATAGATAGTATCTATGTTATAACGTGCGGGGACAAGAATTATTGCAAGGAATTGCGATTATTTGTCGCGCAGTATTTCGATAACACCACGGTGCTGGGTCCAGATGTTCACGCCGTGGGCTTTGAAGTAATAGAAATAAGTGCCAGAGGGGGCACGCTGGGCGGCAGGGTTCCACCAGTCAGACTCGTTGGCGATATTGCGCTTGTGGTAGACGCAGTGGCCATAGCGGTCGTAGATGGTGAGTTCGTTATATTTGAAGCAGTTGTGCTCTATCAGTCCGCCGATGACGAAGCGGTCGTTCACCCCGTCGCCGTTGGGCGTGACCACGTTGGGGTAGGAGAGGGCGGTGTCGCAGTGGTCACCGTTCCAGAAGATATAGAGGTTGTAGTGGATGATGCTGTCGCAGCCCGCCTCGTTGAAGAGGTGGTAAATATAGTCCGCCACGGTGTCGTTAAACACGGTGTCCATTGCAAACCAAGGCAACTGGTCCTCGGTGATGCTGTCGCAGATGGTGGTGTCGCTGCTGGGGATGATATGGAGGATAAAGGTGATGATGCTGTCTTCGCCGTGGCTGCCACTGCCTGGGTGGTTGAAATCGGCCTGCCCCTCTTGCGTGA
>CAZTVH010000366.1:0-1545 GCA_964616965.1 uncultured Bacteroidaceae bacterium
GATGAGCTGACCGCCTGAAACGGTTTGTCCGGGTGTGACCGTTACGCCCGAAAGGTCGGCGTGTGGGTCAATGGGGATAAAGGTGGCGGTGAGCGTGGCCCCTTTGCCTAGGTCGAAATAGTTGTAGTCGAAATGTCCGTCGACGTGGGGTTCGGTCTGCAACATCACGTCGCGCAAATAGTTGTTTGCTTTCACGGTGGCGGTTAGTCTCCCTTTCTTGTCAATCCGCTGGCTGAGGTCGTAGCTCGCCTTCTTAAGGTGCAGTTTGCGGGGAGAGGTCTTATAGTATTCTTCGTATGGTTTCAGGTCCACGTTGTCGTCGAAGAGGTCGCGGGCGCGGTAATGGATAGCCTTCCAGTTGCCATAATAGTCGATGCTGCTCCAAGAGGCCACCGGCCAGCAGTCGTCCAATTGCCAATAGAGGGTGCCCATGCAGTGGGGCTGTTGGCGCAGGTGCTGGTAGATGCCGTAGCCCATGCCCCATGCCTGCAGCAGTTGGCTCACATAGCAGAAGTCTTCTAGCGACAGGCACTTGCTGTCCACGCCATAGTATTGCATCATGGCCTTGTCGATTATCTCAAGTCCTCGTCCGGGTTTCTGGTGTTTCTTCATCGTGGGCGAGTCGATGGTGCGTTGCTCTTCGGGGCAGTAGCGGCAGACGGTGCTGTAGTCGGGATAACTCTGGAACCCGTATTCCGACATGAAACGCCCAGTCTTTTCCTTGTACATCTCAAAGGGCTGCTCGCCCCACCATACGCCCCAGTAGTGGCTGTCGCCGTGGGTGACGCATTCGGGGTGGCCCCATCCGTAGAGGGGTGAGGAGGTAATATAGGTGCGGTGCAGCGGGTCGTATTGCTTGACAGCCTGTGCCAATATCCCGTTTTCGGCAAAGAGGGTGTCGATGCCGTGCTGTAGCGTGGCAATCTGTTCGGGTGTCCATTGGTATTGCTGCTGCCAGCCCCAGTCTTCCCAGCCGTTTTTCACCTCGTTGTTTCCGCACCACACCGCCACGCAGGGGTGCTGTGCGATGTGGCGCACCTGCTGCTCGGCCTCAATCTTCACATTGTTGAGGAAATCGGTGTCGGAAGGGTAGAGGGCGCAACTGAAGTTGAAGTCCTGCCACACCATGATGCCCAACGAGTCGCACAGGTCGTAGAAATAGTCGGGCTCGTAGATGCCGCCGCCCCATACGCGCAGCATGTTGAAGTTCGCCTCCTTGGCGGAGGTGAGCAGATAGCGGTACCGTTCCTTCATGGCGGGTGTCAGGATGGGGAACGAGTGGCAGGGAATCCAGTTGGCGCCTTTGGCAAAGATGGGTTTGCCGTTCTTGTAGAAGGTGAACGACTGCCCGATAGAGTCTTTCTCCTGACGCAGCTCCACGTTCCAAGACTTGGGCTTGGCGATGGATTCTTCCTCTCGTTCACCATTGTAGCATTCGAGCTTTACGGAGCCGAGGATGCCCACGGTGCTCAGTTTCGGACCCCAGTCCCATCCCAGCATATAGGGGGGCATGCGGCTCATGGCGCGGTGGTCGGGCAGGTCGTA
>CAZTVH010000367.1:0-1535 GCA_964616965.1 uncultured Bacteroidaceae bacterium
GTGCCGGGCGAGAGAAATGAGCCTGCGCAGCCCGACACAGCACGGCAGGCACAAGATTTTGCCGAAAGGTTGGAAAAAACGATTGGAAAATTAAATCAATAAACGAATAAACATTAAAATACAGAACACCATGAAAAAGTTACTTTTTGTTGCAATTTTTGCGATTGCGTTCGTGACAATGAGAGGACAGGGTTACACGACGCTGGGAGTGGGCATCAACCAGCCCGTGGGCACGCTGCATGTGCATTCGTCATCGCCCGTGATCACCCCTGAGGCGCCCAACCTGATTAGGGACGTGATGGACTATCAGACTGTCCTGCACGTCACCAACAGAAGTACGGGAGTCACGTCGAGCGACGGGTTCAGCATAGACCAGTACAACAAGGACGTTACCATCCGTCAGTTTGAGGAGGGGAGCGTGAGCCTGCTCGGGTATAACGGGCAGGGGCTTACGCTGACCACAGGTGGTTTTTTAGGCGTGGGTACGACGGTGCCGACGTATCGGCTGCATGTGTCGGGAGACGGGTATGTGACGGGTGACATGGGAGTGCAGGGGTCGGGTTGGATAGGTTTCGGCTACCACAAGCTGTCGATGGGGGAGGCGCCGGGAGCGGACCTCTGTTTCGGCACGGCATACGTTGGATTCAATGCCCGTCGTACGGCCACGGGGTGGCAGCGTATGGGCGACGGGGTTCACAACGGAGCCGCCGTAGTGTGGGGGACTGTGAACGGTGACATCATGTTTGCGAACCTGCCCTCGACGGGCGGGAGCGGGGTGACGGGCATAGGCGACCAGACGGTGAAGGCGAACGTGAACCTGCGTCTGTTCGCGGACGGGCTGCTGATGGCGAAGGAGGTGAAGGTGACGCTGACGGGGTGGCCGGACTATGTGTTTGGCGCGGACTACCGCCTGCGGAGCCTGTCGGAGACGGAGGCGTACATCAGGGAGCATGGCCATCTGCCCGATGTGCCGTCCGCCACGGAGGTGGAGGAGGGAGGCCTGTCGCTGGGCGAGATGAACAAGGTGCTGCTGCAGAAGGTGGAGGAGCTGACCCTGCACGTTATAGAGCTGCAGAAGCAGATTGACGAACTGAAAAACCAACAAAGATGAAAACACGAAACAATACGATTCTCCGATTCATCTTTATGGCATTTGTGGTGATGGTCCTATTGGGATGTAAGGAGACAAAGATTGAACCCGTCTGTTTTCCGTGGTCACCGGCCAGCTGTACCATCTCGGAGACGGACTACAACTCTCCTACGGAAATACGTGACTACTTTACGGATCACGACTCCACAAGGCTGGCCCATGACGGTGACACGCTGAAAATGTGGGGCTGGGTGTACGACCCTACCGGAACCTACGAGCCGAGATTGTGGGACCCCCACCTCGGTGCGTGGGTACCAGAAACAGGCTTTATCCTGCTGGTTCCTAATGAGGATCATCATGGGTACGACCAGTCTATTAAGATAATCTGGGAGTACACGGATTTCCTGCAGAACCACCCTGAGTTCGCTCAAGACTTTGAAAGCTA